>JAGRKR010000120.1 GCA_020442225.1 Hyphomicrobiaceae bacterium
CGACGAGACGAGCACGTAGCCGCCCGTCCAGCCCACCACGAAGGCGAGGTAGGCGTGACCGCCGAAGTAGATGCCGCCGGCCATCGCCACGAACGAGGCGCCGGACATCCAGTCCGCCGCGGTCGCCATGCCGTTGAAGAGGGCAGGCACCTCACGGCCGGCGACGTAGTAGGCGTCGACCTCCATCGTGCGGGACAGCCAGCCGATGGCCGCGTAGATGAAGATGGTGAAGCCCACGAACAGCAGGCCGATGGTCTTTGCCGACACTCCGAATTTCTCGAAGACGGCCATGAGAAGGATGAAAGCGATGAAGCCGCCGGTGTAGAGCCCGTAGACTCTCGGCAGGTCATCGACGAACCGCTTGCGCGGCTGCGTAGTCGTAGCCATTGATCCGCCCCCTACTTCTTTGTCTCTTGGCTCTCGTACGTGTCGTCGATGCCGTCCTGGATCCAGTTCTGGACGAAGATGAGCACGACGAAGACGATGAGCGAGCCTTGCGCGGCCATGTAGTAGCCGAGCGGGAAGCCAAGGAACTGATAGGCATTCAGGGCCTTGGCGTGCCAATGCACGACGAACGAGAAGGTGAACCAGATGAGCAGCACCACCACGGTCAACCAGAACGTTTTGCTCCAGTGCCGTGCTTGCGCTGGCGTTTGTGTAGACATGCGTTCTCTCCCTGGACTGTCTGGCCGTCGTCTTGATCGGAACAGGTGACGAGGTGCGCGGCGAAAACGAACGGCCCGATGGTTGCAGGCTATAACAGCGTCGGACAGGCCCGGAATTAGCAGTCAGTCGTAGACAGGGTGTGTTTCCCCAGGACGCTGGCAGCGGCGCGGATTGCACGGAATACGGCGCATCGGCCCTAGCCAGCCTACGCAACCCTATGAGAACTTGGCAGAATGCGACGCCGGGCGATGCTTCTTGAGCGTGCGGTCCGGCCGCCTCGCTGCCGAGGCCGGCTCATTAGACTTTGGACCAACCCCGCGGTCGAGCTGGTCGGCTGACGCCTTGCGCGGGCGTCGGAGCTCTGCAAAGAGGTAGCCCGCGAGCGACGACGGGTGATGATGGGTGGCGGATCGCGCAGGCGCGAAGCCAATCGAGGCGAGCGGAATGGCATTCGATCTGGCCGGTTTGCTGACCAACATTCGCGAGCACGCAGCGCGTGTTCTCAAGGTGCGGCTCGATCGCGGCCCGCTGGCCACCGTCGCACGCCTCACCGAGTTCGTGCACATGCGCGCCGCCTACGTGGCGCAGACGTCCCTCTACGGCTATCTCAAGACGCGCATGGGCACGCGCTACGTCGAGCTGTTCCAGGACCCGACCTTTTCACAATCCCTCAATCGCGCCAAATGGCCGGTCTACGCCTCCTGCCTCGCGGATCTCACCATTTTCGCGGTCGCCTTGACCAGAGCACAAGGCGGGCTGACGCCGGAAGAGGCTGCGGCGCTCGCCAGCGCCTGCTTCGATAGTGCCGTAGACCAGACGTTCGAGGGTGAGTTCGCGGCGGCGATCGCGGCAGCGGCGAAGGCGGACTTCGCGCGGCGCGCCTCATTGACGGACTGGGCGGCGGCGGTGGAGGGGGAGACGGCATTCGCGCGCAGCCCGAAGGATCTCATCGCGCACGCGCCCGTCAGCGACGAGTTCAAGGCGCTCGACGAGGAGATCGTCACGAACTCCATGCGCTTCCGCTGGCGTGATGTGCGCGACCAGCTCCGCCGCCGCCTCGACGGGGCCAAGGTCGCCGGGGACTGGCGGAGCCGCCCGGCATCACCACCGTCGGCCGGCGCATGATCTAGCGCAAACGCCAGAGCCCCGCGAGGCGGTATCGGGATGTCAGTGGACGCAACTAATTCCCGGCGCGGGTAAGGGAGAGACCGGCCATGGCGACGACGAGCCACTCGACGCCTCTGATTGCCCTCGAATCGGTCGTTCTGGACAGCGAGACGACCGGGCTCGACGCCAAGACGGCGCGCATCATTCAGATCGCGGCACTCAAGATGTGCGGCACGAGCATCGAGACGTGCGCAACGCTCGAGCGCATCATCAATCCGGGCGTGCCCATCCCGCCGGCCAGCACGGCGGTGCACGGCCTGTCGGACGCCGACGTCGCCAAGTCTCCGGCGTTCCGGGACGTGGCCGGCGAGATCATGGCCTACGTCGGCCCGCGGATCATCATCGGCCACAGCATCGGCTACGATCTCGCCATCCTGCGGCGCGAGCACGAGCTCGCCGGCCTGCCGTGGCGCCAGCCGCCGTCGCTCTGCATTCGCGTACTGGCTCGTCTCGTGGCCCCCACGCTCGCCGATCACAGCCTCGATCGTCTGGCGGAATGGCTCGGCATTCGCATCGAGGGCCGCCACACGGCCATGGGCGATACGCGCGCGACGGCGGAGGTGTTCGCCGCGCTGGTGCCGCTCTTGCGTCAGGGTGGCATCCGCACGCTCGCTGAGGCGCAGGCCGCCTCCACGCGACTGTTCGAGGACGAGGCCCGCCAGTCGGGTGGTCTGGCGGCGGAGGCCAAGACGGCGGGCTTCGAGACGCCACGCCCGCTCGTGCGCATCGACAGCTTCCCCTATCGCCACAAGGTACGCGACGTCATGAGCGCGCCCGCGCTCTGGGTCTCGCCGGAGACGAGCGTCGGCGCGCTCATATCGCTTCTGCTCGAGCGCAAGGTGAGCTCGGTGTTCGTGCGCAGTGCGTCGGGCGAGCACGGCATCGTCACCGAGCGAGACGCGTTGCGCGCTATCGATGCGAAAGGTGCCGCCGGGCTCGCGACCCCGGTCGGCGAGATCATGATCACGCCGCTGCAATCGGTCTCCGCCGATGCCTTCGTCTATCGCGCCATCGGCCGCATGACGCGCATGGGGTTTCGCCATCTCGCCGTACGCGACGTCAACAACGAGATTATCGGCGCTGTCACCACGCGCAACCTGCTGCGGCACCGGGGCACGACGGCCATCGTCCTTGGCGACCAGATCGACAGCGCGGAGGATGTCGCGACGCTTGGCAGCGCCTGGGCGAAGGTGCCGCTCATGGCGCGCAGTCTGCTCGACGAGGACGTCGATCCGCGGACGGTCGCCGGCGTCATCAGCTCGGAGATCTGCGCCCTGACGCGGCGCGCCGCCAAGCTGGCGGAGGCGCAGATGGCGAAGGCCGGCAAGGGGCCGCCACCGACCCGCTATGCGGTTCTGGTGCTCGGCTCGGCCGGGCGCGGCGAAAGCCTGCTGGCTGCCGATCAGGACAATGCCATCGTCTACGCAGAGGGCGCGCCGGGCGGTTCCGAGGACACGTGGTTCGCCGAGCTGGCGACGGTGATGAACGACATCCTCGACGAGATCGGCATTCCCCTCTGCAAGGGCGGGGTGATGGCCCGCAATGCGCAATGGCGCCAGAGCGTCGATGGCTGGAAGGAGACCATCCGGGGCTGGATCGGCCGGCAGCGGCCGCAGGACCTGCTCAACGTCGACATCTTCTTCGACGGCATCACGGCCCACGGTGACGTCACGCTCGGAGACGAGATCTGGGCCTATGCCTACGAGATCGGCCACAAGGCGCGCGATTTCCTGGCTCTGCTGTCGCTGCCGGCGCGTGACCGGCGCGCACCGTTGACGCTGTTCGGCGGCATCCGCACCGAGAACGGCCGCATCGACCTCAAGAAGAACGGCGTCTTGCCGATCTTCACGGGCGCACGCGTGCTGTCCATCCGCCACGACGTGCGCACGCGGGCAACGCCCGATCGCCTGCGCGGGCTGCTCTCCCGTGACGTCGCCTCGGAGAACGATATCGAATCCGTGATTGCCGCACACCGCACCATCCTCGGCGCGATGCTGGGGCAACAACTGATCGACGTCGAGACGGGCGTGCCGCTTTCGACCAAGGTCGACATCTCCCGCTTCAGCAAGGCGGAGCGCGCCGATCTCAAGGAGGCGCTGGAGGCCGTCGATACCATCGGCACGCTGGTCGGCGAAGGCCGCGTCTGAATTTCCGCAGTGCAGGAAAGACGAGGCCCGGACGCGCGAAGCATCCGGGCCTTGCCAGTCACGTCAGTCCGCCAGTGCAGCGGATCAAGCCGCCCGGTGCACGAGCTTGCGGTTGATCAGCGTCTCCGCGATCTGCACGGCATTGAGGGCAGCGCCCTTGCGCAGGTTGTCGGAGACGACCCACATCGCCAGTCCGCTGTCCACCGTCGGGTCTTCGCGGATGCGGGACACATAGGTGGCATACTCGCCGACGCACTCGAGGGGCGTGCAGTAGCCGCCCGGCTCGCGCTTGTCGTAGACCATGATGCCGGGTGACTCCCGCAGGATGGCGCGCGCCTCGTCCGCCGAGAGCGGCCGCTCGAACTCGATGTTCACCGCCTCCGAGTGCCCGACGAACACGGGGACGCGCACACAGGTCGCCGTCACCTTGATCTTGGTGTCGAGGATCTTCTTGGTCTCGGCCACCA
>JAGRKR010000121.1 GCA_020442225.1 Hyphomicrobiaceae bacterium
GGACGTGCGCGGCTTCGCTTGGTCCTGGCGCGGCTCGCGCTCCAATGTGGGCTCGTCGGCGAAATCCTCCGCCAGCCCAGGCCCGCCGTGCCCCTTTATGCCAGCCGCCACCGCAGCGAGAGCGTCCTCGTCGCGAACAGGACCACCACTGCGGGCCTCGTCCGCCTCGGGCTCGTGCTGCAGCGGCTCCCGGCGCGCGGGCTGGGTCGGGCGCACCGGCGTCGTGGCGTCGCGCATCCAGGCGGGAAGATCCTGCGGGCTGAGCGCCTCGGCCGGCTTCGACGGCGCGGGTTCGGCCGCGCCCCGCAGCCCCCCGAATGCGCTTCCGGTGGCGCGTTGCGCCGGAGCGGCCGGCGCAGCGGGCTCGACCAGGTCGAAAATATCGTCGTCCTCGGCAGGTGGCACCGGGTGCGCGGCTGCGGGCGCGGGTTCCTGACGCAGCGCCTGTTCGAGACGCGGCGAGCCGAGCGGGGCGCGCAACGGCTCGTCGAGGCGCGCGCGAGCACCGAGGCCTACCGGGCGCGCGGGCTCGGCGCCACGTCCGCTGGCGAGGTCTCTCGCGACCGGTCGCTCGCGGGCGGCTCCGGGATCGTCGGCGATGATACGGCGGATCGACGCCAGGATCTCGTCCATGCTCGGCTCGCTGGCGTGGTCGGTCCTGCTCATCTTCCCTACCTCTTCCACTGCATCCAGAACTCAGGACGGCGGCGCCTGTCGCCTCGCCACCGCGGACATCCTGGATGTCCACATCCCCGTCGCATTGCGCGTCCGACCGGCCATGCCCCCACGGCCTGCCACGCACGCGTGACGCCACGCGCTCGCATCGTCACTCGCCATCATCTCGGCCCGGCGTTGCCACCGACCACCAGCCGATGCCGGCGAGCTCGCACACGCGCGCTCCATCCTGGCGATCCGGCGAGCGACCACTGCGGACGGCGATGCGCGCACGATGTCCGAGCCACTCCACCTGCGGTCAGGTGCCCACCCCGGACAATCTTCCTCGTACAATGAAAGCCACACCCCTTCAATGCGAGGACACACGTCATCCTCAGCTTGATCGTCACGGCGGTGGATAAGGCTATGCGCGGCGGCCGTTCTCGGCGGCGCGGCCAGCGGAACCGCGGCGCACGACGAGGGGGTGGCGGGGCGCCGCGTGCCGTCGTGACGGCACGCTACTTGGCGGAGGTCCGCTTCTTGGTCGTGTCCAGGAACTCCTGCCGACCATCGCGATGCGTGATGCTGATCCCGCCCCACTTCCTGCGGACCTCGTGATAATGGGCCTGTGGATCGTAGGCCTTTGCGACCAGCGCCAGATCGACCACGTTCAACCGGCCAATCGCCGCCAGCAGTGTATAGGACGCCACGACCAGATTACGCTTCGTGCCGACCAGCGTGACCTCCGCGTTGAGGAGTTCCTGCTCGGCATTCAGAACATCGAGCAGTGTGCGCTGACCGACCTTCTCCTCCTCGCGCACGCCTGTCAGGGCGATGCGATTGGCCGTGACCTGCGCCTGATCGGACTGCAACTGCGCGCGAGCCGCCGTCCAAACCGACCAAGCCGCGACGACAGACGCTCTCGTCTCCGTCCTGGCCTGCTGAATCTCCTGCAACCGGCTGACGTGCGTGTGCTTCGCCTGCCGCACGCGCGCATCCACCTCGCCCGCCTGGTAGAACGGCACGGTCACGCGACCGGTCACAGACGCACTTTCGCTCTGATCGACGAAGCGTGAGCTGTCGTAGCGCTGCGAGTACGTCGCCTCCACGCGGAACTCCGGTAATTTCTCACCAAGGATTATGTCGACCGCATGACGCGCCGCCTGCTCCCGATAGAGGGCAGCGACCACGTTCGGATGTTCGGCATGGGCGATGCGAATCGCTGTCTCGAGGGCGCCGGGAATCTGCCGGCCGTTGGGACCGGGATCATGCAGGCGGCCGGCAGGGTGGCCGACGACACGCTGATAGGACGCGAGTGACGTCTTGAGATTGGCGCGCGCCGCATCCAGTGCCGAGACCGACCCGGCACGCCGGGCCTGCGCCTGCGCCACGTCGGTTCGCGTCACCTCGCCCACCGCGAAGCGGTCCTGGGTCGCCTTGAGTTCGCGCGACAGGACGCGAACGTTGTTCTCTCTGAGCTTGACGATCGCCTGATCGCGGACGACGTCCATGTAGGCCGTGACCGCCTCGAGCAGGACCTGCTGCTCGGTCAGCCGCAGCGTCTCGCGGCCCGCGCGCACGACCGCCTCGGCCTGGCGTACGGTGTTGATGGTGCGGAACCCCCGGAAGACGGGCTGCGCCATGGTGATGGAGTAGCCCTTCGGGTGCGTTTCGCCATCGCCCGACGACGGGGGATCGGTGTTCGAGCGCTGCAGGCCGAAATCGGCTGAGCCGATGATCGAGGGCCGGTAGCCGGACTTGGCGCGCGGAACCTCTTCGTCAGTCGCCCGCAGCCGCGCGCGTTCAGCGTCGAGCCGCGGATTGAGTTTGTAGGTCGAAGCGAGTGCCTCTCGCAGCGACTCGGCCGACGCAGGCCCTCCCCAAGCCGTCATCACGACGAGTGATGCGGCAATGAGCCTGCTCCTGACGCGTGGCACCCCGTTGTGGGCCGCGCGTGAATAAGCCCCACGCCTGACGTTCATCCTGCCAACTGCTCCTGCCGCCCGGCTGATCCGCAACCTGATGTTTCTATGAACATATTATGGGTCGCGGACTCCCTCTGTAGCCGACCATAAAGAGGGGCATCGATTCCCAAAAGCAAAAACAGGCCTGTTGAAAACCTGCGGGAGAAACAGCCGTGGCAATTAGGGCACGCCTCGTGAGAGCATGCGCGGCCGACCGCCCCGTCGCGGCGGCACAGGAGATGGGGAACCCGCCGCTGGCGCATCGTCAAAATACGAAGCCAGCCGCCTTCTGGAAGCCAGTGAGCGATGGCGCCGACAGGTCGCGGGTTGCTCGCACGTCGGTCTTGCCGCCGCGTCGCGTTGCCACGACGGCGCGCGACCTCCGCCCCTCGATCAACACGGCGACAAGCCGTCCGCCCGGCTTGAGCTGCGCGAAAAGGCTCTCGGGAATGACCTCGACAGCGCCGTTCAGCACGATCACGTCATAGGGCCCTTGCCCGGCCATACCTTCGTTCAACGGCCCGGCGAGGATGGCGGCGTTGTCGATGCCGAGCGTGCTCAAGAGTGCGGACGCCCGCTCGACCAGACGGGCATCCTGCTCGACAGCAACGACAGAATCCGCCAGGCGGGCGGCGATTGCGGTCGAGTAGCCCGTGGCGCACCCGACATCGAGGACGAGATCGCCCGATTCGATCTGCGCGAGTTGCAGCAGCAGAGCTTGCGTGCGAGGCGCCAGAACGTGGCGCATGGGTGCATCGCGGTCACCGGCCTGGACGACGAGATCCTCGTCCATGTAGGCCAGCGCCCGCATGGCCGACGGCGAGAAATTCTCGCGCGGGATCTCGAGCATGGCGCGGATGATCCGGCGATCCGTCACATCGGAGGGACGGAGCTGCGAATCGACCATGTTCCGTCTTTGCTCTGCCGCGTCGACCATAGCTGTGCCGCCCTTATCGTGCTGCCATGAAGTGCTCTGCGATGCGCCGAGGCGACTCGCCGCATCGTGCGTCAGACGCGGACAATAATGAACGACCGGCGCGAGAGCCAGACCCCACGACGAGATGCGCCCCGAAGCCGCGCCGCCCCTGGAGGCATCAAGCACGTTCACAGCCGGAGCTTGACAAGACGGGGCAGTCTGCCGCTACAAAGGGGCTCTTCATTCCGGCTCCTCCCCGCGTGCGCCGTCCGGCTGATCCGTCAGTCAGGCCGCTGCACAGGGTGCGCGTCGGACTGCATGCTCTTGGCTGGCCACGTGGCGGAGTGGTTACGCACCGGACTGCAAATCCGTTTACCCCGGTTCGATTCCGGGCGTGGCCTCCAGAGCAGCATCCATCCGGCGTCAGCGCCGCTCCTCGATCCTCGACCTCCCTCGGTCGGCACGGCGCGCAGCCGCGCCAGAGCATCTGACGGCTGTCCTCATACGCCCGAGACGAACGAGAAGGCGTCGCCGCGCCGACGGAACCGGCCGACCGACGGCGAACCGAAATGCGCCACGCACATCAGCGTCGGCTCCTCACAGAACCTTTCGAAGATGCGGCGGCGCGTCTGGCCGGCCAGCTTCGAATCGTAGTCCGTGCGCATGCCGAGCTCCGGATAGAGGGCCTGCAGCGGGCTGTGGATCATGTCACCCGTGATGAAGGCATCCTGGCCCGCGCTGCCCACGTGGACCGAGAAATGATCGATCGTGTGACCGGGCGTCGGCACGAGCCGCACGAGGTCGTCCAGGCAATGATCGCTCTTGACGACCTCGGCGCGGCCGGCGGCTACGACCGGCAGCACGGAGTCGGTGATCCACGGACAACTGGCGGGGTCCTTGATCTCCTGCGCCCGCCAGAAGTCGAGCTCACGATCAGCAAAGAGGTATCGGGCATTGGGAAACGTCGGCACCCAGCGGCCGTTCTCGAGCCGCGTGTTCCAGCCGACGTGA
>JAGRKR010000122.1 GCA_020442225.1 Hyphomicrobiaceae bacterium
GCAGGGCGAAGCCAAGAAGCTCGGTCGCCCCTGGGAGGTCGGCAAGGCTTTCGAGCATTCCGCACCCATGACCGCGATCGTGCCGGCCGCCAAGTGCGGACACCCCGCGTCTGGCGCCATCCGGCTCGAGGTGAACGGCGTCGTCAAGCAGGACGGCGACCTCGCGCAGATGATCTGGAACGTTCCCGATACCATCGCCTATCTCTCGACGCTCTTCCGACTGGCGCCGGGCGATCTCATCATGACGGGAACGCCCGCGGGCGTCGGCGCGGTGAAGAAGGGCGATCGCCTCGTCGGCCACGTGGCCGGTGTCGCCGATCTCGACGTCAAGGTCGTCTGAACGCGGTCGCGAGGGGCGAACATGAGCGCTATTCCGCTCCAGCACCTGCCGGCCTCCATCTCGCTGGAGGCGGCCTCGCGCATCATCGACGCGGCGCTCGCCGCCGCGCGCGAGATGAAGCTGGCACCGATGGCCTTCGCCGTGCTCGATGCGGGGGGGCACCTCGTCGCCTTCAAGCGCGAGGACGGCCTCGCCTTCCTGCGCTGCGAGATCGCCCAGGGCAAGGCCTGGACGTCGCTGGCGCTGGGCCTGCCGAGCCGCGGCACGCGCGACCGGCTGAAGGAGCGGCCGGCGTTTCTCAATGCGCTCGCGGCGACGTCGGGCGGACGCCTGATCCCCGTGCCGGGCGGCATTCTCGTCAAGGACGGGGCCGGCCGGATCGTCGGCGCCGTCGGCGGCTCGGGAGACGCTTCGGACAAGGACGAGGCGTGTGCGATCATGGGCGTGAAGGCGGCCGGTCTCGTACCGGTTCCCGCCGAGCCGATCGAGGGGTACGAGAGCGCCGGACATTGAGCCCGGCAACGTCTCGTTCGGAATTTCCGGGGCTGCCGACGAGCGCAGAGGACCGGCAGATCAAGCACTGACAGCACAGGAGCGCGTCGATGTCGGGTGGGCATGGGCATGGTCACGGCCACGCCGAGACGGACAACAAGAAGATCGCGATCCTCATCTCGATCCTGGCGCTGCTGCTGGCGATCGCCGAGACGGCCGGCAAGAGCGCGCAGACGGACGCCATCAAGTACAACGTCGAGGCCTCCAATCTCTGGGCCTTCTTCCAGGCGAAGACGATCCGCATGACGACGCTGCGCACGGCTGCGGAGACGCTCGAGCTCGACGAGGCGCTCGCCAAGGACCCCGAGATCAAGAAGATCATCACCAAGCGCATCGAGCGCTGGAAGGATGCGGCCAAGCGCTATGACAGCGAGCCCGAGACGCAGGAGGGTCGCAAGGAGCTGGCCAGGCGGGCAAAGGAGTCCGACAAGAAGCACAAGACCGCGCTCGCGCGCTATCACCACTACGAGATCGCCTCGGCGAGCTTCCAGATCGCCATCGTGCTGGCCTCGGCCTACGTCATCACCACGATGCTCCAACTGCTGTGGATCGCGCTCGGGCTCGGCGGCGTTGGACTGGTCTTCTCGGCCATCGGCGCCTTCGCGCCGCATGCCTTCCACCTGTTCTGAGGCTCGCGTCGCCTGCTGCGGCTGGGCTGGGCGCGGGTGAGCGTGCTAACCAGGAGAGATGAGGCGACAGCAGGAGGGAGCACCCATGCGTGACGACACCGGCAGTGATCAGGATCTCGTGCCCTTCAAGGGCGAGATCAGTCCGTTTGCGCTCAAGGAGATCTTCGTCGCGGACGCCTTCGCCGACGACGATCCGAGGATGTGGGTGCCGATGGGCCCCAATCGCTGGTCGCGACCGCTCTGCCTCAACGCATCCCAGGGCTACTGGGTCCACCTGTCCAAGTTCGTCGGCGCCGGCGTCGTCTCCTGCCATCGCCATCCGGCGCCCGTGCACGGCTTCGTCATCAAGGGGAGCTGGCGCTACCTAGAGCATGACTGGGTGGCAGTAGCCGGCTCATACGTGTTCGAGCCGCCGGGCGACGTGCACACGCTGGTGGCGGAGCCGGGGCATCCGGAATCAATCACACTGTTCCACAACACGGGCGCGCTGATCTACTGCGACGTCGAAGGCAAGACCACCGGCTATGCCGACGTCTTCACACGCATCGAAGCGTGTGCGCGGCACTACGAGTCGATCGGGCTCGGCGCCGACTACGTGAAGCGGTTCATCCGATAGGCCATCAGGCTGCGGCGCCGGCGGCGCTCGTGCCGGCGGCGGCCGCCATGCGGCAGACCAGATCGAACGCAGCCTGGATGCCGCGCGGGTTCGCCTGACCCTTGCCGGCGATGTCGAAGGCGGTGCCGTGGGCGGGCGTGGCCGCCGGCACGGGCAGGCCGCCCGAGACCGTGACGCCGCGCTCGAAGCCCATGAGCTTCATCGCGATCTGACCCTGGTCGTGGTACATGATCACGACGGCATCCGCCTTTCCCGAGCGTGCCCGCAGGAAGATCGTGTCCGAGGGCCAGGGGCCGTCGGCCGCGATGCCCTGGGCGGCCGCCTCGCGCACGGTGGGCGCGATGAGGTCGATTTCCTCGCGTCCGAAGTTGCCGCCGTCACCGGCATGCGGGTTGAGCGCGCAGACAGCGATGCGGGGCTTGGCGTGGCCGGCCCGCTTCAAGGTCTCGTCGGCGAGGGAAATGGCATCGAGGATGCCTTGCCGTGTGATGCGGCCCGCGACCTCCTTCAGCGGAATATGGCTGGTCACGCGCGTCGTCATCAGCCCTTCGAGCACGTTGATCTCGCTGATGTAGCCGGTGAAGCCCATCCGCTTGGCCATGTAGCGGTGCTCGTCCTCCACGCCCATGCCCGCCTGGTGCATGGCAGCCTTGTTGAAGGGCGCGAACAGGATGCCGTCCACGATCCCGCGGGCCGCGAGGTCGAGCGCGGCATCGAGCTGGCGGAGGGCGGAGCGGCCGCTGGCGAGTGTGGCCTCGGCGATCTGCACTTCGTCGGCAGCGAGCGTCCCGATCGGGCAGAGGGCGGGGCTGGCGGTGCGCCACCAGTCGGCGGCGGGTTGGCTGAGGTGCGCGAGCCTTGTCGCCGTGCCGGCCTGGCGCTGGCCCATCTCGACCACATGCGCATCGCCGACGACGATGATGTGGGCTGCGCCTGTGTTGCCCGGCTCGGCCAGCAGGCGTGCGACCAGCTCCGGGCCAATGCCGCTCGGATCTCCGGGCAGGACTGCGATGCGTGGCTTGGTCGGGGTCGGCATAGGGGCGTGCTCCTGCAGGAGGGGGCGGACTGTCCTCGGCTATTCGGAAAGCGGCCCTTCCGCGCGCCGCTTGCCGGGTTCCTCGCCGCGCCAGCGGCCTTCCAGCCATCCGAAGATGAGCGGTGAGGCAAGGCCGAGCGCCGTGAGGACGAAGAACACCAGCGTGATCGGTCGCGTGAACATCTTCCACCACTGATTGTCGAACATCACCAGCGACTGGCGCAGGGTCGTCTCGACGAGCTCGCCGAGGATGAGGCCGATGGCGACGGGGACGACCGAGAACCCGAGCCGGCGCATGGCATAGCCGATCAGCCCGAAGACGAGCATGATCCAGACGTCCTCCATCGACTGATCGAGGGCGTAGGCTCCGACGACGCAGACGAGGAACACGCCCGGCCAGAGGTAGGTGTTCGGGATGAGCGTGACGCGGGCGAAGAG
>JAGRKR010000123.1 GCA_020442225.1 Hyphomicrobiaceae bacterium
CGCGACCGAGGGTCTTGCGGACATCGCCTCGGGCAAAGGCGCCTGAGGTGGCCGCACCCTTGCGAGGCCGTACGCCTTGCTCGCGCGCTTATCCCCCTGTCGCGTACCGGTACACATGAAGCGCCACCAGAGCGGCGGCCGTGCCGGCGAAAGTCACGGCCGCAAGCCTGAGACGCCGGCGCGTCGGTGATATGTCGGGGTGAGCACTTGATTGTCTGATCATGACGATCGAGACGCCGATCATGGCACCGATGACGGCGCCACCTGAGCTCTGGCCGGTGACGGCATCGTGGGCGATGACGGTCATGACTGTGACCAGGACCGGGATCCAGATCTCGCTTAGGATCTGACGCACCGTTATCGACGGCGTTTCCGAAGACATGATGGACGGCTCTTGTGTGGTGGGTCGGGTTGATGCGGTCGCTTGTGATGGTCCAGGCACGTGTCGGTGATCAGGATCGGTCAAGTCCGAGGGGCGGCATCGTCGTGCGCCTCAGCGAGTCTGGCGCTCAACCTGTAAGGCGTGCTGGACGATGACGTAGCGATGACTGGAGCGCTCGTCCTGGGCCTGCTCAACCCGGTTGGTTCCGAACCCATGCGGGGTCGGCGCCAGAGCAACTGCCGACGATGGCCAACAAAACAGCAGCATACACCCATTCCAAGGCGATGTCACGCCACGTAACCTGATGGTCGGAGATCTGTCGGTCGGGGGCAGCATGTCCAGGTCCTCCATCCATCCCGGTGTTGGGACAAGGAGGATATGGGTGGGGGCCGCCATCGCCCGAGTGGCGTGCATCACACTTCGGCGCTTTTGGCGGGGCGAAGCGCCCTTGAAAAAAGCCCCGCGGCAGCCGAGGCAATGGCGCGGGACGGCGACCCCGGCAAGATTGGGGATCGATTGACGTGGATCGCCGCGCGCCATGCAGCCCCCGCGCTGCCGGGGCTTGTTACGCTCACTCGGGAGACAAGCCGGGTCAACGACGCGAACAGGAATTCCCCGCTATCCACAATGCCACCGGCGCGACGTGATCGGCTGAGTGGCGAAAGGACAACGCTCGCACGTCGCGTGGCTCCGATGAGTGCCTGAGACGATGGCGTCTCACGGGGCACGGCAACGTTGCCACGCCGTCGGTCCGGACAGTCCCGGGATGGCCGCCAGGAGCGCGTGAGTCTTCGGGATTCGGCTATGCCCGGTGCGAAAGGTGCGGATCGAATCTTCGACATGACGCGGCAAAAGATGCTTCGCCCTTGCCGTGCAACGTTTCGGTCGGCTTCCTGATGTCCTTCCGCCCGGAGGCGTCGGCCGCAGGTATGCCTCAGGGTGGCAGGCGTGTGCTTCGAGGGCCGCCAGGATTTGCACGGGCATCGCTCGGGGCGAGTGACGACGCACTACCGGCCGCCGAGCTCTCTCGTCTTATAGAGGCGGCGGAGTCGGTGACGGAGCGGAACGAAACCGGAGATTGTCGTTCAGCGGGGCAAGGTGGGAGCAGACTCCCGAAAATCTCCCGCAAGATCGGCTCGAGATTTCGCCTGAAAGTCCGCAAGGCTGTGATTTTGTTGGCTGGGGGACTAGGATTCGAACCTAGACTAACGGAGTCAGAGTCCGTTGTTCTACCATTAAACTATCCCCCAAGCAGCCGTGCACGGCGCGTGCCGTGGCCGCCGCCGCGAGGCGGGGCCGGTGCTGGACGGCTAGTCTCTAGCAGGATGCGGCGGCGCTCGCAAGGTTCCGGCAGCCGACGCCCGAAGCTGGCGCCGAGTCAGCGCCGCGCCGGCAGCAGCTCCGGCCGATACTCGAAATGCATCGTGTCGTAGTGGTACCACTTGCCGCCCCAGATGAAGCCGTGGCGCTCGAAGATCTCGACGATCTCCCAGGGGATGGCGTTCCGATAGGGGGCCTGGCCCTGGCGCGCATCCTTCGTCCAGCGCCAGTAGTGGGCCGGTCGCGTCGCGATGTCGATGGCGATGCCGAAGCCATGGGGGCTGGTCCGGGCGGTGCCGGCGATGGTGCGGCAGTTGAAGGCGCCGGCAGCTGGCACGAGGAAACGCAGGAAACGGGCGGGCAGGCGCTCGAGATCCTCGGAAACCCGGCGCAACTGCCGCGCCACGCCGTTGACGCGGGTCACTTTGAGCGTGCCGCCTCCGTGTCGCGGCAGCCAGGCGACGTCCACGAGCAGCTTCTGCACCTCGCCCTTGCGGCAGTCACCGTACATCCTGGCGAAGAACGCCTGGTTGCGCACCCGCCCGGGGTCCGCGAGGTGCGGCGGCGGCAGGCCGCTCCGGCCGTAGGGATAAGGTGCGTAGAACTGATCCTCGATGTCGGGCACGAGCAGCCGGGCCGCGAACGACTTCGGCCCCTTGCCGTCGTCGAAGGGCATGCGCGTGCCGTCCTTCCAAATGATGAAGCCGCGCTCGTGGCGTGCGAGATGATCCGGATAAGCCGCAATCAGGCGATCAATCGGGTCGGCCGGCTCCGCGTTGGCGAGCCCGCAAGCGGCCAGAACCAGACACGCTGTGGCGATGGCGAGGCGACAGGCCGAGATCATGGTAACCCTCGCGCAACGATCGGGACGGCAGCAGCAGGCGCCGATGATCAGCGTGCTTTACCGATGACGCCAAGCTGATACACTTCGGACCAACGCAAATCCAGTCTGGCGCCGCGCGCGATTCGACTTCCGGCAGCATGCGTGCCGAAAGCGCCCGCGCATCGGCAGTCAGACCACAGGAGATCACGTGCAGGGGCCGAAGAAAGACCCATGCGCGCCGGCGGATGACAGCAGTGGGATGGCGGCCGACGGGCCGGCTGTTTCTTCGCGCGAGGGTGGCGCACACAGTCCCCATGGTGCCAGTCGACCGCTGGCAGCCGCAGGGGGCGCGCGCGCGACGCAGGCACCGCCACTCGACGGACAGCATGCGATCTACGGCGCCCTCGACCTCGGCACGAACAATTGCCGCCTGCTGGTGGCGCGCCCGGCGCGGCGCGGCTTCTATGTGGTCGACGCGTTCTCGCGCATCATCCGCCTGGGCGAGGGGGTGGCGACGAGTGGACGGCTCTCCGACGTGGCCATGGAGCGGACCCTCGAAGCGCTCAAGGTCTGCGCCGACAAGCTCGAGCGCCAGCGCGTCGAGCGGAGCCGCCTGATCGCCACGGAGGCGTGCCGTGTGGCAGCCAATGGCGGCGAGTTTCTCGACCGCGTGCATGGCGAGACCGGGCTCAGGCTCGAAATCATCAGCCGGGAGTCGGAAGCGCGGCTGGCCGTCTCGGGATGCGCTTCGCTGATCGACCAGTCGGCCGATCTCGTGCTCGTGTTCGACATCGGCGGCGGCTCGTCCGAGCTCATCTGGCTGGACTTCGGGCGTCACCGCAACGGCGGCGCGACGCGCGTGGCCGGCTGGCGGCACGCCGAGCGCTGCATCGAATCATGGACCTCGCTGCCGGTCGGCGTCGTGACGTTGGCCGAGCGGTTCGGCGGCTGCGCGGTGACGCCGGACGTCTTCGAGAGCATGGTCGATGCCGTGCTGGCGCTTCTGCACGCCTTCGAAGCGCAACGCCCCCAGGCCGGCCGCATGCGGCACCGCAGGACCCACATGCTCGGAACCTCCGGGACCGTCACGACGGTCGCCGGCATCCATCTCGGCCTCAAGCGCTACGACCGGCGCCGAGTCGATGGCTGCTGGCTGTCGGCGGCGAGCGTCCGGCGGGTATCGTCGCACCTTCTCGGACTGAGCTACGAGGAGCGCGTGCTCGAGCCTTGCATCGGCAAGGACCGCGCCGATCTCGTGCTGGCCGGATGCGCCATCCTCGAGGCGCTTCTGCGCAAGTGGCCCTGCGATCGACTGCGAGTCGCCGACCGCGGTCTCCGTGAGGGTATCCTGGCGACGCTGATGGCGGAGGACGGGGTGCTCGGCGACCAGGATCGGGGCAGCAGCCGGGGGCGCTGGAACGGCGCCCGGGGCCGGCGATAGAGTGGCTCAGAGATGACCAAGAGTTCCAAGCAGGGGGGTGGCAAGACGCCCGGTTCCGGCCTGCGACAGCTCAAAGTGCGCGTGAAGACCGCGCGCAAGCGCAAGGTCTCCTCGCAGCGCTGGCTGGATCGCCAGCTCAACGACCCTTACGTGGCCGCCGCCAAGCGTGCCGGCTACCGCTCGCGGGCGGCCTTCAAGCTGATCGAGATCGACGATCGCCACCACATTCTCAAACCCGGCCAGTGCATCGTCGACCTCGGCGCGGCGCCGGGCGGTTGGGCGCAGGTCGCAGCCGAGCGCGTCAAGGCCGTCGATGGCCGCGGGGCCGTGGTCGGCATCGATCTGAGCGAGATAGAGCCGATCGCGGGCGTCGTGCTGTTGCACCTGGACTTCATGGAGCCGGAGGCGCCGGCGCGGATCATGGAGGCCGTCGGTGCGCGCGCGGTCGACGGTGTGCTCTCGGACATGGCCGCGGCCGCGACCGGTCATCGCGGTACGGATCATTTGAAGATCATGGCGCTCTGCGAAGCGGCGATCGCCTTCGCCACGGAGGTTCTGGCGCCCGGCGGATTCTTCCTCGCCAAGGTGCTGCAGGGCGGCACGGAGCGCCAGCTGCTCGAGCATCTGAAGCGGTATTTTGCCGTCGTCAAGCACGTCAAACCGCCGGCCAGTCGCGCTGATTCCGCCGAGCTCTACGTCCTGGCGACCGGCTTCCGGGGCTGAGCCGGCCGCCCGCCGGTCCGTCATGCACAGGCCGGCGACGGGCTCGGGCCTGCCTTCACTTGTCGCCGGGGCGATGCTAAAGACGGGCGATCGCACCCGATGGCGAGTCGCGGCGCGGCAGGTGACGCGGGGCGCGCTCCCTCGCCAGGTGCCGTGGACATCAGCACTTCGCCGGGTCTTGCAACAAGGAGACAGCCATGGCTGAGGCCCCGTTCATCCTCGGGCAGGCGATCGCCCTTACGTTCGACGATGTGCTGCTCGTGCCAGGTCCTTCGGACGTGATGCCGAGCGAGGTCTCGATCGGCTCGCGGGTGACGCGGGACATCACGCTCAACATCCCCGTGCTGTCCTCGGCCATGGATACCGTTACGGAAGGCCGGCTCGCGATCGCCATGGCGCAGGCCGGCNNCGGCGGCATCGGCGTCATCCACCGGAACCTCAGCCCGGAGGATCAGGCCGGGCAGGTGTCGATGGTGAAGAAGTTCGAGTCCGGCATGGTCGTGAACCCGGTGACCATCCAGCCGCTGTCGACGCTCGCCGAGGCGCTGGAGCTCATGTCGAGCCATCGCATCTCCGGCATTCCCGTGGTCGAGCCGGGCAAGGGGCGACAGCGCTCGGGCCGGCTCGTCGGCATCCTCACCAACCGCGACGTGCGCTTTGCCACCAATCTGCAGCAGCCGGTCTGCGAGCTGATGACGCGCGAGAACCTCGTGACGGTCAAGGAAGGCGTCGATCGCGAGCAGGCCAAACGGCTCCTCCATCAACACCGCATCGAGAAGCTGCTGGTCGTCGATGACGATTACCGGTGCATCGGCCTCATCACCGTCAAGGAGAGAAGGCTGCCAGGCATCCTACCGCCTGCAAGGACGAGCAGGGCCGCTTGCGCGTGGCGGCCGCAACCACCGTCGGGGACGACGGCTTCGAGCGGTCCGAGCGCCTGATCGCCGCCGGCGTCGATCTCATCGTCGTGGATACGGCTCACGGGCATTCGGCCCGCGTGCTCGAGACGGTGACGCGTATCAAGCGCCTGTCGAACAAGGTCGCCGTGTGCGCGGGCAACGTGGCCACGGCAGACGGCACGAAGGCGCTCATCGACGCAGGGGCGGATGCGGTCAAGGTTGGCATCGGTCCCGGCTCCATCTGCACGACGCGCGTCGTCGCCGGCGTCGGCGTGCCGCAACTGACGGCGATCATGGAGGCGGCCTCGGTGGCGCGCCGCGAGAACATTCCCGTCATCGCCGACGGCGGCATCCGCTTTTCCGGCGATATTCCCAAGGCGATCGCGGCCGGCGCCGACTGCGTCATGGTCGGCTCGCTGCTGGCGGGCACCGACGAAAGCCCCGGCGAGGTGTTCCTCTACCAGGGGCGCTCCTACAAGGCCTATCGCGGCATGGGCTCGGTCGGGGCGATGGCGCGAGGCTCTGCCGACCGCTACTTCCAGCAGGAAGTCAAGGACACGCTGAAGCTGGTGCCGGAAGGCATCGAGGGGCAGGTTCCCTACAAGGGTCCCGTGGCGAGCGTCCTGCACCAGCTGGTCGGGGGGCTGCGGGCCGGCATGGGCTACGTCGGTGCCAAGACGGTCGAAGAGCTGAAGCAGAAGGCCCGCTTCGTGCGCATCTCGCCGTCGGCGCAGCGCGAAAGCCATCCGCACGGCGTCGCCATCACGCGCGAGAGCCCGAACTATCCGGGGGCCTCGTGATCGCACGAGCAAGGCTCGGAGGCGCCTCTTGACCCAATGGGCACTCGTCTATCCCGTCGTCGTGCAGGTGGCGTTGACCTTCGGGCTTCTGATGTGGACGGGCGCCGCGCGTGTCGGCGCCATCCGTCGCGGAGAGGTGAAGGTCGAGGACATCGCGCTCGGGCAGGACGCCTGGCCGCCTCGCGTCCGGCAGATCTCCAACAGCTATCACAACCAGTTCCAGCTCCCACTCCTGTTCTATCTCGCCTGCGGGCTGGCGTTGCTCTCGGGCAAGGTCAGCAGCCTCCTCGTTCTGCTCGCGTGGGGCTTCGTGGCCGCTCGCATCGTGCACGCCGTCATCCATACGACCAGCAACGTCGTCCGGCAGCGCTTCGTGGCTTTTCTCGTCGGCACGAGCCTGCTGGTGGTGATCTGGGTCGTCGTAACCCTTGCCATTATCCTGGATCCATCATGAAAGCCGGCGCTCGCATTCAAGCTGCCATCGAGATCCTGGGTGACATCCTGGATCGCCACCGCCCGGCGCCGATGGCGCTCGCCGACTGGGGGCGCTCACATCGCTTCGCCGGCTCGGGCGACCGGGCCGCGATCGGCAATCTCGTCTACGACACGCTGCGGCGCAAAGCGTCCGTCGCGGCGCGGATGGAGGCCGATACGCCGCGCGCCCTCGCCATTGGCGCCGCCGCCGAGGCGTTCGGCCTGACGCCGGCGGAGGTCATGGCGGCCGTCGACGGGTCCGCGCATGCCCCGGAGTCCCTCTCGAGCCAAGAGGCAGCGGCGCTTGAGCGCGTGCTCGGCGACGAGACGCCCGCCTGGATGCGCGCCGATGTGCCGGACTGGCTGGCGCCGTCCCTGACACGGGCCTTCGGCGAGGATCTCGTAGCGGAGGGCCAGGCGCTGGCTCGCCGGGCCCCGATCGATCTGCGGGTGAACGCCCTCAAGGCGACTCGGGATCGCGTACTCAAGGCGCTCGAGCGCTTCGAGGCGGCGCCCACGCCCTTTTCGCCCCTCGGAATTCGCATGCCTGCTCCGACGGGAGCGGGACGCAGCCCCAACATCGAGGCCGAGGCCGGCCACGGCAAGGGGTGGTACGAGGTGCAGGACGAGGGCTCCCAGATCGCTGCCCTGCTGACCGGGGCCGGGCCGCGCATGCAGGTCGCAGACGTCTGTGCGGGCGCCGGCGGCAAGACGCT
>JAGRKR010000124.1 GCA_020442225.1 Hyphomicrobiaceae bacterium
GACAGCGGGTTCTTGATCTCGTGGGCGAGCACGGCAGCCAGCCCCGACACGGAGCGCGCCGCCGCGCGATGCGTGAGCTGGCGCTCGATCATCTGGGCCATGGAGCGCTGCTGAAGCATGACGACGATGAGCTCGGGCTGCTCGGTCAGGGGACCCGCGAAGATGTCGACCAGGCGCTGGGCGCCGATGCGAGGGCTGCCGAGATCGACGCCATACTCGTTGACGGATATGCCCGAGCGGCGGACCTGATCGATCAGCGCGAGCAGCGGACTGCCGAACGACACGAGCTCCTCGACGGTCTGGCGCTTGAGCACTGCCTGGCTGGCTGAAAGGAAGGATTCGGCCGCGGAGTTGGCGTAGAGGATGCGCCCCTCGTCGCTGATCAGCAGGATGGGATGCGGCAAGGCCGACAGCAGCAGATCGTGCTGGACGTGGCGGCGCGTGCTCATGGGTGTGCGGGTCATGCGTCGCGCCGTCATGTCGCCACCTCCAGGCGCTGGCCATAGAACTCGCGCAACCCGTCGAGGACCGCACTCGGGCGTTCGTCCTGGCAAAGCCGCCGCCGCCAGGACTTCAGCGTTTCCAGGCAGCCGCCCGCCCGTGCCAGATACCAGCCGATGTGCTTGCGGGCGTTGCGCAGCCCGAGGGCCGTTCCGTAGTGGTGCAGCATCATCAGCACGTGCTCATGAGCGATATGCGCCTGCTCGGCGAGCCCCGGGTCCTCCGCCGTGCCGTCGCCCGCGAGAGCGCGGCCAATGCGGCCCGCCAGCCACGGCGCGCCATAGGCCCCCCGCCCGATCATGACGCCATCGGCCCCGGACGCCGCCAGCGCGGCCCGCGCCTCGGACAGCGTGGTGATATCGCCGTTGACGAACACGGGGATGGAGACGGCCTGCTTGACAGGGGCGACCGCCGACCAGTCGGCCAAGCCCTTGAAGAAGTCGCAGCGTGTGCGGCCATGGACGGTGAGGGCGACGACCCCGGCGTTCTCGGCGCGCCGTGCCAGCTCCGGCGCGTTCAGCGTCGTGCGATCCCAGCCGAGGCGCATCTTGAGGGTGACGGGCTGCGCGACGGCCGCGACCGTGGCGGCAATCAGGCTTTCCGCGTGGTCGAGATCGCGCATCAAGGCCGAGCCCGAAAGCTTTCCCGTGACCTCCCGCGCCGGGCAGCCCATGTTGATGTCGATGACGTCGGCGCCGAGATCGACGGCGATGCGGGCCCCCTCCGCCATCCAGCGCGCCTCGCGGCCAGCGAGTTGCATGACAAACGGGCGGATGCTGCCGGCCTCTGCCCGTCGCAGCACGTCGCGGCGCTGGCGCACCAGCTCCTCGCTCGCCACCATCTCCGAAACGACCAGCCCGGCCCCGTGCCTGTGGGCGAGCGTGCGAAAGGGCAGATCGCTGACACCCGACATCGGCGCGAGAAGCACGGGGTGCGCAACCTCCACGGGACCTATGGCGAGAGCGGAAGACGGGCGGGACGTACGTTCGGTCACGATGGCTGCCTAATTAATACGCATATGGCGTAAGTGCCTATTTCGTGCTCACGATAGCCGCCATGCCCGGTTCGCGCAAGCGATTTTGCGCCGCAGCATGGACCCGCTCACAGCATTGCGTTCGGGCAGGAACGGGCCTAAGCAACGCCATCTGCGATATCGACGCTCGGAGGTCGCGTGAACGTTGCCGCGCTGATAGTCGCCGCCGGTCGCGGAACGCGGGCAGGCGTGCTCGGCGGACGCCCCAAGCAATATGCGCTGCTGGCCGGGCGGCCCGTGCTCGCCTGGAGCCTGGATGCGTTCGTGGCGGAGGGCTGCCGCACGGTCGTGGTCGCGATCAGCCCCGACGATGCTGCGCTCTACGCCAGTTGCATCGCCGGTTCCACCGCACCGCTGCTGCCGGCCGTCACGGGCGGGGCGACGCGGCAGGCCTCCGTGCTCGCCGGCCTCGAGGCGCTGGCGGCACTGCCGACGCCCCCCGATCTCGTGCTCATCCACGATGCGGCGCGGCCGCTGGCGGACGCCGCACTGATCCGCCGGGTCACCTCGGCCTTGGCTGTCCATCCCGGCGCGATTCCCGCGCTGCCCGTGTCCGACACCTTGAAGCGGGGCGATGACACGGGCCTCGTTGCCGGCACTGTCGATCGGGCGGGCCTCTTCGCGGCGCAGACGCCCCAGGGGTTCCGCTTCCCCGACATCCTCGCGGCGCACCGCGCCGCCCAGGGCGCTGCACAGGCCTTCACCGACGACGCCGCAATCGCCGAATGGGCCGAAGTGCCGATCGCCATTGTCGCCGGCGATCCGCGCAACATCAAGCTGACGCAGTCCGACGACCTGGCGCTGCTCGAACGGACGGCGAAGGGGGTGACGACGATGGAAACCCGCAGCGGCCTCGGTTTCGACGTGCATCGCTTCTGTCCCGGCGATCACGTCTGGCTCGCAGGCGTGCGCATCGCCCATTCGGCTGGTCTCGAGGGACACTCCGACGCCGACGTGGCGCTGCATGCGTTGACCGACGCGGTGCTCGGCGCCATCGCCGACGGCGACATCGGACAGCACTTCCCGCCAAGCGACCCGCAATGGGCCGGTGCCGCGTCCCGCCTGTTCCTCGCCGATGCCGCAGAGCGGGTCCGGCGTCGAGGCGGCATCATCGCCAACGTGGACCTGACGATCCTCTGCGAGGCGCCGCGCATCGGGCCGCACCGCACCGCCATGCAGGCGGCGATCGGCGCGGTTCTCGGGCTGCCGCCCGAGCGCATCGGCATCAAAGCGACGACCACCGAAGGTCTGGGCTTCACCGGTCGCCGCGAGGGCATTGCCGCCATGGCCACGGCAACGGTGCGGCTGCCGGCCGCCAATGCACCATTGGACATTGCCTAACCCCTCGAATCGGCTCAAGTACGGTTGTATGAACCGTGTTGATCCCGGGGGGCTTGCCATGTCTGAAGACACGAACATCATCGAAAGAGCGCCTGTCGAGAGCGCAGGTGCCACGGCTGATCTCGGCGATCTCGCAACCAACGCCGCAGCCGCCTGCATCGCACTGCGTGTTCGCCGCATGAGCCGCATCGTCACGCGCGTCTACGACGACGCGCTGCGCCCGCTCGGCATCACGGCCAGCCAGTTCACGCTGCTGACCGCCCTCGCCCAGCAGGACGGTGTGACCGCCGCGGAAATCGGCTACAACCTCGACATCGAGAAGAGCACGCTCAGCCGCAACCTCAAGCGTCTGCTCAACCTCGAGCACATCATCATGGATCCGCCGGCAGGCCGCCGCGGGCGCGGGCTGCACCTCACGGCTAAGGGCCGCAAGGTCATCCGCGATGCCTTCCCGGTGTGGCAGACCGCGCAGAGGCGCGCCATCGCCGTGATGGGCGCCGGCAGCCGAGACACGCTCGACACCTTGCTCGCGCAGGCCGAGAAACTCGCCGCCTGACAGCCGCGGCCCAGCGCCGTGCGCACAGATATTCGGCCTGCGACGGCGAACCGTCGCAGGCCGTTTGCTTTGGGCTGTGATCGGATCGGGCTCCGGCGCGCGAAACCGCCGACGCCGTGCTCGCGCCTTACGGCGTCGCCTGGGCCGTATCCGCCAGTTGCTTCACCAGCTTGCGCACGCCGGCGATCTTGCGCGCATCGGTCTCCCAGTCGGCCCGCAGCACCACCTTGTGGTCCGGTTGCAGCTTCATGGCGCCGCGGCTTGCGACCGCGAGCCGGACCAGCCCGTCGGGGTTCGCGAAGGTGTTCTTGTGGAAGCGCACGACCGCTCCCTTCGGCCCGGCATCGAGCTGGGCAATGCTCGCCGTCTTGCAGATCGCCTTGATCTCGACCACGTCGAGCAGGTGCTGGACCTCGGGCGGCAGGGCGCCGAAGCGGTCGACGAGCTCGTCCGCGAAGGCCTCGATATCGGACCGTGTCGTGAGCGTGGACAGGCGGCGATAGAGCCCGAGCCTGAGCGGCAGGTCGGCGACATAGGTATCCGGGATCAGGATGGCCATGCCCAGGCCGATTTGCGGGGACCACTGGTCCTGCCCCTCCTCGACCCCGCCCTTGAGCTGAGCGATGGTCTCCTCGAGCATGGATTGGTAGAGCTCGAAACCGACCTCGCGGATATGGCCGGATTGCTCCTCGCCGAGCAGGTTTCCGGCGCCGCGGATGTCGAGATCGTGGCTTGCCAGCGAGAAGCCGGCGCCAAGCGTGTCGAGCGACTGCAACACCTTCAGGCGCTTCTCCGCCCCCTCGGTCAGGCGCATGTTGGCAGGCGTCGTGAAATAGGCATAGGCGCGCGTCTTCGAGCGCCCGACGCGACCGCGCAACTGGTAGAGCTGGGCGAGACCGAACATGTCGGCGCGATGCACGATCAGCGTGTTGGCGTTGGGTATGTCGAGGCCGGACTCCACGATGGCCGTCGACAGCAGGATGTCGTACTTGCCGTCGTAGAAGGCGCTCATGACGTCTTCCAGCTCGCTGGCCGCCAGTTGACCATGTGCCTGCGCCAGACGCAGATCCGGCACGATCTCGCTCAGGAACTCCCGCGTCTCCTCGAGGTCGGCAATGCGCGGCACGACGTAGAACGTCTGGCCGCCACGGAAGCGCTCGCGCATCAGCGCGTCCTTGATGATCACCGGATCGAACGGCGTCACGAACGTGCGTACCGCCAGCCGGTCGACGGGCGGCGTGGTGATCAGCGACAGCTCGCGAACGCCCGACAGCGCCAACTGCAAGGTGCGCGGTATGGGCGTCGCCGTCAGCGTCAGCACGTGCACATCCTCGCGCAGGTGCTTCAGGCGCTCCTTGTGCTGCACGCCGAAATGCTGCTCCTCGT
>JAGRKR010000002.1 GCA_020442225.1 Hyphomicrobiaceae bacterium
GCGATTGATGTTCTCGAAGTCGGCGAGGCTGTTGCGCCGCACGTTGCCGCTCTTCGTCGCGAACATCAGCTCCAGGCTCTCCCAGCTCGAGGGGTCCTCGGGCAGGGGCAGGATGCTGGTGATCGTCTCGTCCTGCTCGAGCGGCAGCAGGTTGATGAGCGCCTTGCCGACCGACTGCGGCGTCGCCGACGGCAGCCGCCAGACCTTCAGGCGGTAGACCATGCCCCGCGTCGAGAAGAACAGCACGGGCGTATGTGTCGAGCCGATGAAGACCTGTGTGACGAAATCCTCGTCGCGCGTCGTCATGCCGGAGCGGCCCTTGCCGCCGCGGCGCTGCGACCGGTAGGTGGAGAGCGGCACGCGCTTGATGTAGCCCCGGTGCGAGACAGTGACGACCACGTCCTCGCGCTGGATCAGGTCCTCGTCCTCGACGTCGCCGTCGCTGTCGAGGATCTCGGTCTGGCGTGGCGTGCCGAACTCCGCCTTGATGCCTTCGAGCTCTGCCCTGATGATGCCGACGATGCGGTCCCGCGAGGACAGGATCTCGAGATAGTCCTTGATCTCGACGCCGATCTTGTTGAGCTCGTCGGCGATCTCCTCGCGCCCGAGGGCCGTCAGCCGCGCCAGCCTGAGCTCGAGGATCGCGCGGGCCTGCTCGTCGGAGAGACGATAGGTGCCGTCATCCTCCACCTTGTGGCGCGGATCGGCGATCAGTCGGACCAGCGGCGCCACGTCCTGCGCCGGCCAACGTCGCTCCATGAGCTGCTCGCGCGCCTCCGACGGCGACGGCGCCCTGCGGATCAGCGCGATGATCTCGTCGATGTTCGCCACGGCGATCGCCAGACCGACCAGCACGTGGGCGCGCTCGCGCGCCTTGGCCAGCAGATGCTTGGTGCGCCGGCTCACGACCTCTTCACGGAAGGCCGCAAACGCCTGGATCATGTCCTTGAGCGTCAGTTGCTCGGGCCGGCCACCCGAGAGCGCGATCATGTTGGCGCCGAACGACGTCTGCAGCGGCGAGTACCGGTAGAGCTGATTGAGCACGACATCGGCGACGGCATCGCGCTTCAGCTCGATGACGATGCGCATGCCCTCGCGGTTCGACTCGTCCCAGAGGTCGGCAATGCCCTCGACACGCTTCTCGCGCACCAGCTCGGCGATCTTCTCGACGAGCGTCTGCTTGTTGACCTGATAGGGAATGGCCGTGACGATCAGCGCCTCGCGGTCCTTGCGGATCTCCTCCACCTCGACCTTGGCACGCATGATGATCGAGCCGCGACCCGTGTGATAGGCCGCAAGGATGCCGGCCCGCCCCAGGATCGTCGCACCCGTCGGGAAGTCCGGCCCAGGGACGATGTTCGTCAACTCCTCGAGCGAGATCTCGGGATTGTCGAGATGCGCCATGCAGGCGTCGATCACTTCACCCAGGTTGTGCGGGGGAATGTTCGTCGCCATGCCCACGGCGATGCCGTTGGCACCGTTGACCAGCAGGTTGGGGAACGACGCCGGCATCACGACCGGCTCGCTCAGCGTACCGTCGTAGTTGTCGCGGAAATCGACCGTATCCTTGTCGAGATCGTCGAGCAGGCTGTTCGCGACCTTGGCAAGGCGCGCTTCGGTGTACCGCATGCTGGCAGGAGGGTCGGGGTCCATCGAGCCGAAGTTCCCCTGGCCGTCGACCAGAGGCACACGCAGCGACCAGTTCTGGGTCATGCGGGCCAGCGCGTCGTAGATGGCCGCATCGCCATGCGGGTGGTAGTTGCCCATCACGTCGCCGACGATCTTGGCGCTCTTGCGATAGGGGCGTCCCGCGACGAAGCCACCTTCCTGGCTGGCGAAAAGAATGCGACGATGCACCGGTTTCAGACCGTCACGCACGTCGGGCAAGGCGCGGCTGACGATCACGCTCAT
>JAGRKR010000125.1 GCA_020442225.1 Hyphomicrobiaceae bacterium
GAGCTGGTCGGCGAGCACGATGAGGACGAGCGAGGGCGGGATGATCTGCGCCAGCGTGCCGGAGGCGCAGATGACGCCGGCTGATACTTCACGCGAGAAGCCGTAGCGCATCATCACCGGCAGCGAAATCAGCCCCATCGAGATCACGGAGGCGGCGACGACGCCGGTGGTTGCCGCCAGCAGCGCGCCGACGAAGACGACGGCGAAGGCGATGCCGCCGCGAACGGTGCCGAACAACTGGCCGACGGTATCGAGCAGGTCCTCGGCCATGCCGGAGCGCTCGAGGATGAGCCCCATGAAGGTGAAGAAGGGGATGGCGAGCAGCGTATCGCTGCTCATGATGCCGTATATGCGTTCAGGCAGCGTCCCGAGCAGCGGCCAGTCGAGGGTGATGCGTTTCAGCTTGCAGAGCTCGTCTGTGACGCCGGAGCGCAGGCAACTGTCGTAGGCCTGCTCTGCGAGCGGCGACAACTCGACGCCGATCACGAAGAACATCAACCCGCAGGCGCCCAGTGAAAAGGCGACGGGATAACCGAGCAGCAGGAAAATCACGAGCGCCGCGAACATGATCGGCGCCATGTTCTCCGCAATGAAGGCTGCCATGTCGCGTGTCTCCCCCGAACGCCTCTGCCACCCGACTACGGCTTATTCGTCTGACGCTGAGTTTCGATCTCGGCCAGGAGGCGCTTGGCCTCGGCTTCGGCCGACGCATGGTGTCCGCCCCCCGAAGTCGTATCCTCGAGATGTCCCGTCATCACGGCGATGCGCTTGATCAGCTCCGACAGGCCTTGCACGAACAGGATGGCGAACGCCAGCGGGATGAGGAACTTCGCCGGCCACTGGGGCAGGCCACCCGCGTTCAGCGACCCCTCGTTCATACGATAGGAGTCGTAGAAGAAGGGCCACGACGTCCACACCATGACGACGGTCACCGGCAGCAGAAACAGCACGTGCCCCACGAGGTCGATGATGCTCCGCGTCCGCCTCGTCAGCAGGTTGTTGACGATGTCGATGCGGATGTGCTCGTTCGCGATGAGCGTCCATGGCGCGCACAGCAGGAAGACCATCCCGAACAGAACCCACTGGAGCTCCAGCCAGGCATTGGAGCTCATGTCGAAGGCTTTGCGGAGGATGGCGTTCACGGCGCTGACGAGGACGGCCACCAGCACCAGCCAGGCCATGGACCGGCCGAGCCAGCTGTTCAGCGTGTCGATTCTGCGACTGAGCCCCAGAAGTACGCGCATCCGACGCCTCTCCCTGACCTGCGCTCGCAGCCTGCATCTCTTGCGGACGATGGCCGCTGGCGTGTCACCACGCCGGCTGAACATCTATAGCCAGCGCCGGCCGTGACTTCTACTGCCCATTCTGCCAATATCCGCCGCACTTCGCCTCTCGCGCGACTGTGGCGTTGACGTTTGCCGGGTGACGGCTGCCACACTTCGTCGAGACCGACAATCACCATATCCTCAAAGCAGCCCCTCGTGCAGTGGAACAAGAAGGCATCTCCATGTCGGTCAGCAAGCAGCAGATCCTCGAGCAGCTCCGCCGGGTCAAGGGCCCGGACATGCAAGGCAATATCGTCGAGCTCGGACTGGTGTCGGAAATCCTGGTAAAGGACGCGCGCGTCTACTTCTCGATCACCGTGCCGCCGGAAAGGGCCGAGGAGCTGGAGCCATTGCGTCAGGCGGCCGAGAAGGTCGTCGGCGACATTCCCGG
>JAGRKR010000126.1:0-2976 GCA_020442225.1 Hyphomicrobiaceae bacterium
GCCGCCGACCTGATCCTGCACGTGCGTGACATTGCCCATCCCGAGAGCGCTGCCCAGAAGGAGGATGTCGAGCGGGTTCTCGGCGAGCTCGGCGCGGGCAGTGCCGCGGACGGAAAGACACGGCTCGAGGTCTGGAACAAGATCGACACGCTCAACGATGCACGTCGCAGCGAAATCGAGCACGCCGCGCAACGTTCGGACGCTGCCCCGGTGCTGATCTCCGCGGCGACGGGGGAGGGGATCGAGCGCCTGCTCGCCGAGATCGAGCGCACGCTGTCGATGAGCGACGACATCCTCGTCATCGATGTGCCGGCCAGCGCCGGGCATTTGCGCCACTGGCTCTACGAGAATACCGAAGTGCTCGCGCGCGACGCCGGGGACGACGGGATCGAGCGCTTCCGCATCCGGCTCGAGCGCAGCAAGCGCGGGCGGCTCGAGGGGCGGCTCCAGGAGGCGGGACTGCGGCTCGGCGCAGCGAGTTCGAACTGAGCGGAGCCGCCGCGCCTGCCGGATCGATCAGCGGCGCGGCTCGCCGCGCTCTTCGCGCTTCACGTCGTTCCACAGCCCGTCCATCTCTTCGAGCGTCGACTGCTCCGGGGCTTTCCCGCGCTCACGCAAGAGAGCTTCCACGCGCCCGAAGCGGCGGCGGAACTTGGCGTTGGCACTACGCAGCGTCGCCTCCGGGTCGATCTTCAGGTGCCGGGCGACATTCGCCATGACAAACAGGAGATCGCCGTATTCCTCGGCGATGCGCTCGCGTGAGTGCGTGGGTGGTTTCGCATCGGCGGTCTCCGGGCGACGGGGATCCGCGGTCAGTGCGACCTCGGCCAGTTCATCCAGCTCCTCGCGCATCTTGTCGAAGACCGGGCCGAGGTGGGGCCAGTCGAAGCCGACGCGGGCGGCTTTGTCCTGCAACTTCACCGCTTGCGTCAGAGCCGGCAGCGTGGGGGGCACGCCCGCCAGCACGGAGGCTGCGCTCTCCTCCGTGGCCGCGCCCGCCGCCGGTGCTGTCGTCCGGCGCACCTCATCCTTGAGGCGACGCTCCTCGGCCTTGATACGTTCCCACCAGCCCTCGCTCGGTCCGGCCCGGCGCTCCTCGGCGCTGCCGAACACGTGCGGGTGGCGGCGGATCATCTTGTCGGTGATCGCGGCGACGACGTCGGCGAAGGCGAAAGCCCCGATCTCCTCCGCCATGCGGGCGTGGTAGACGACCTGCAGCAGGAGATCGCCGAGCTCGTCCTTGAGGTCGACGAGATCGTTGCGCTGGATCGCGTCGGCGACCTCGCAGGCCTCCTCAATCGTATATGGGGCGATCGTCGCGAACGTCTGCGCGAGATCCCACGGGCAACCGCTGCCGGGGGTCCTCAAAGCGGCCATCACGGCGAGCAGCGCCTCGAGGTCGCGGCCGGTCGGTGGGGAAGGGGGGGATGACATGGCGCTCCCGGCGATGACGGCCGTGCACGACGCGCCGCTGGTGTTGACAGACGCTATGGGCGTGAACCACGCCGAGCCTTGAGCGCTCGGAACGACCTCGATGGCAACGCTTCGCGCTTCCATCTCCATCGATCGCAGCCTTGCGCCCACAGGAGGGTGCGATTCACGACCTCGATGGCAGCGCTTCGCGCTTCCATCTCCATCGATCGCACCCTAGCGTGTCGCTTGCAAGTCCAAGGGAGCCGTGAGCAGGACCGATGATCCGAGTGAGCCCGACCATCAGCATCGACCCCGACGAGATCCAGGAGACGTTCATCCGAGCGGCAGGGCCGGGCGGGCAGAACGTCAACAAGGTCTCGACGGCGGTCCAGTTGCGGTTCGATGTCGCCGCCAGTCCGTCGCTGACGGAGCCCGTCCGTCGCCGCCTGATGGCGCTTGCGGGCCAGCGGCTCACGAAGGAGGGGGTGCTGGTGCTGACGGCCAACCAGTACCGGTCCCAGTCCCGCAATCGCGAGGACGCGCTGGCGCGGCTGGTGGAGCTGATCCGCGAGGCCGCGATCCCTCCGAAGCCGCGCATCGCCACCCAGCCGACGCGCTCGGGCGTCGAAAAACGCCTCGAGGCCAAGAAGCAGCGCGGGCGGATCAAGTCGATGCGGCGTCAGCGTGCCGATGGCGAATGAGGCCCGGGCGAGGGACAGCTTGGCGGGGAGCGGGAGGCAAAGTGCCAGCTCGCCCGGCGAACTTGGTGGTCGGATGGCTCGGCCGAGCCGCTGCGACGCCACCCGTATCCGCCGCACCCGCTATTCGCATAATATATATTATGGAAAGGCTCTGTGTCTTCACGCGTGTTATCAGATCATTAACAGGCTTGATGGCCGGACGATCGGCCGCTCACACCGCACCTAGCGCTCGTACTTGTCGGCCACCAGACGATCGAGAAGCCGCACGCCCCAACCTGACGCCCAGCTCTGGCTGATTTCCGTCTTCGGGGAATCCATGGCCGTGCCCGCGACGTCCAGATGCGCCCAGTCCGTACCCTTGATGAAGCGCTGCAGGAACTGCGCGGCCGTGATCGCGCCGCCCCAGCGCCCACCGATGTTCTTCATGTCCGCGAAGCGCGACTCGAGCAGCTTGTCGTAGGCCGGTGCCAGGGGCATGCGCCAGACCTTCTCACCCGTCGCAAGCCCGGCGTCCGTCAGCTCGCCCGCGAGCCGGTCCGAATTCGAGAAGAGCCCGGCGTGCTCCTTCCCGAGTGCCACCATAATGGCGCCCGTCAGCGTCGCGAGGTTGACGATGAAGCGCGGCTTGAAGCGATCCTGGGCGTACCAGAGCAGGTCGGCGAGCACGAGCCTGCCTTCGGCATCGGTATTGATCACCTCGATCGTCTGGCCCGACATGGACGTGACGATGTCGCCGGGGCGCTGGGCGTTGCCGGACGGCATGTTCTCGACCAAACCGATGATGCCGATGGCGTTCACGTTGGCTTTGCGCTCGGCAAGCGCGCGCATGACACCGGCCACGGCGGCTGCCCCGCCCATGTCG
>JAGRKR010000126.1:2998-11570 GCA_020442225.1 Hyphomicrobiaceae bacterium
GCCGGCTTGATCGAGATGCCGCCCGTATCGAAGCACACACCCTTGCCGACGAAGCAGACGGGCTTGGCGCGCTTCGACTTGGCGCCGTGCCATTCCATCACCACCACGCGCGAGGGCCGCGTGCTCCCCTGCCCCACGGCCAGCAGCGCCCGCATCTTGAGTGCGCTGAGCTTGTCCTCGTCGAGCACCTCGACCGAGAGCCCGCTCTCCGTCAGTGCGGCCATGCGCTCGGCGAATTCCTCGGGACCGAGCGCATTGGCGGGCTCGTTGACGAGATCGCGGGCGAGAAAGACGCCGTGGGCGATGCTGCGCCGGCTTTCGAAGTGCGCGGCGGCGGCGTCTGGATCGCTCGTGCGCACCACGAGGCGCTGAAGTCCGTTGGGGGCCGCGTCGTCGCCCTCGGGCTTGCGCGTGCGATAGCGATCGAACGTGTAGCTGCGCAGGAGAGCGCCGAAGGCGAGGTCGGCGGCCGTCTCGGCGGCATCGCGGCCGCCGCGGCCGGGCAGATCTGCCACCAGACAGGCCGCCGCAGCCTTGTGCCGCGCCAGTGCGCCGAAGGCCGCGCCACCGATGGAGATGACATCGTTCGTTGCAAGGTCGCCCGGCCGTCCCACGCCGACGACGACGAGCCGCCCCGTCGCCAGTCCAGGCACGGCCACGAGCTCCATGCTGGAGCGTGCGCGCCCCTTGAAGCCGGTGACGTCCGCCGCCTTGTAGAATGCCGGCTCGGCCTTGCCGATCAGCGCCTTGACGTGATCCGACAGATCCAGATCCTGGGCGCAGAGCACCGCAGTCGGCGTCTCTTCGGCAGCATCATAGGCAGCAAAGCTGATCTCGATCCGGGGCGTCATCGGGGTCATCCAGAGGTCAGAGGGGACAAGTCGCCGTCGCGGCAGGACCGGACGGGTAGCCGGGGCATGAACGTCGAAGGCGAGGCGCGCTGCTGGTCACATTATCGCGACAACCGCAAAGAGCAAGTGTATGAGCAGCGGTCGAAATTCAGACATGTTACGGTGGCACCTCACGTAGACGCGGATGGCGAGTCGGGGACGAGCCGCGCGCGCCGGCCGGCATGAGCGGGATCATAATGCGCCGGCAGCAGGGGGACGCTGGGACAGATGGGCATATTCAGCCGCTATGTCTTCCGCCAGGGCAGCGGGGCGATGCTGATGATCCTCCTGTCGTTGACGGGGATCGTGTGGATCGCCACTGCCCTGAAGCAGCTCAATCTCGTGACGGGTCAGGGCCAGGACGCCTGGATGTTCCTGCGCATGACCTTTCTCGCCCTGCCGAACCTGATGGCTCTGATCGCGCCGATCGCCCTGCTCATTGCGGTCATGCACACGCTCAACCGGCTCAACGGCGACAGTGAGCTGATCGTGCTGACGGCGGCGGGGGCGCCGACCTGGTTCGTGCTCAAGCCCCTGCTCTCGCTGGCGGCCATCGTGTCCCTGGCATTGTTCATCGCGCACCATCTGGTCATGCCGTGGAGCCTGCGCCTGTTGCGCGAGACCATCATCCAGATCCGCACCGATCTGATTTCCCAGGTGGTGCAGCCGGGCGCCTTCACGGCCGTCGAGTCGGACCTGACGTTCCATATCCGCGACCGCGGCTACCCCTCGGGCGAGCTGTTCGGCATCCTGATGCACGACGGCCGGGACAAGAAGCAGCGCATGTCCTATCTCGCCGAGCGCGGCCAGCTCGTGAAGGAAGGCAAGGGCGCCTACCTGGTCATGCTCGACGGTCACATCATCCGCCGCAGCGACGAGGCGGCGGCGCCGCAGATCATCGTCTTCAAGCGCTATGCCGTCGACCTCGCCCGCTTCGAGCAGAAGGACGACACGTTCCAGCTCAAGCCGCGCGAACGCTATCTGGCGGAGCTGCTCAATCCCAATCGCAGCGAGCCCAGCTACAGGTACATGAAGGGGCAGTACCGCTCCGAGCTGCATGAGCGGTTCGCCAGTCCGCTCTATCCGTTCGCCTTCGTCATGATTGTCGTCGCCTTCGTCGGCCAGGCGCAGACGACGCGACAGAACCGTGTGCAGATGGTCGTCCTAGGCTTCCTCGCCGCCGCCGGATGCCGGCTCCTGGGCCTGGCAGCAACCAACCTCGTGACCCTCAGGGCGGGGGCGGTGCCGCTGATGTATGCCGTGCCCCTCGGCGCGATCCTGATCTCCTCCGTCGTCATACAGTTGCGCATGCAGCCAGGGTTGTTGCGGCTCCGCCTGCCCCGGCGGCGCGCCACGACGGTGGCGGACGCATTCCGATCGCATCCCGGTGGGCCAGCCATGCGGGGGCCTAAGACGTGATCGCAGCCTTCGGCACGCTCGGACGCTACTTGGCGCGACGGTTCCTCATCACGATTCTCGGAACGTTCATGCTTTGTCTGCTTCTGATCTTCATGATCGACTTCGTGGAGCTGCTGCGGCAATCCGGCAAGTTCGGCGCGGTGTCAGCGTTCAAATTGATCTACATGACCTTGCTGCGGTTGCCCGCCTACGCCGAGTTGACCCTGCCCTTCGCCGTGCTGGTGGGCAGCATCGCCGCGTTCCTGATCCTCTCGCGCAAATCCGAGCTCACCGTGATCCGGGCCGCCGGCGTCTCGGTCTGGCAGTTCATGCTGCCGGGACTGCTGGTGACGCTGGCTCTCGGCGTCATCGCGGTCACGCTCTACAACCCCATGGCGGCGTCTGCGCGCGCCAAGGCCGAGCGGCTCTTCGCCGAGGCGTTCGGCCGCCAGTCCTCGCTGCTGCGCACGTCCGGCGGCGGGGCCTGGCTGCGTCAGGACGGCGCGGATGGCCCCTCGGTGATCACGGCGGCGGCCGTCGCCGACAATGGCCTATCACTCACGGGCGTGATGGTCTTCCAATACGACGCGCGCCACCGTTTTCTCGAGCGGATCGATGCCAAGACCGCAAGGCTGAACCACGGCTACTGGGAGTTGCGCGACGTCTGGGTCACGCGCGACGGTGCGCCGCCGGAGCATTACAGTGTTTACGTGGTCAGCACCTATCTCACGCCGGAGCGCGTCCTGGACGCTCTGGGCTCCGTCATCTCGCTCTCCTTCTGGCAGTTGCCTGGACTGATCGAGATCGCTGAAAAAGCAGGGCTTCCGGCGGCACGCTACCGTGTTCAATACCAGCTTCTGCTGAGCCGCCCGGCGCTGCTACTGGTCATGGTTCTTTTGGGGGCGACTGTGTCCCTTCGGTCATTCCGGTTCGGCGGCATCCAGACTATGGTCGTGATCGGAATGGGGGCCGGATTCAGCTTTTTCCTACTTGCAGAGGTCGCACGCCAGATTGGTGTTGCCGGGTTGGCCCCGGCAGGGGTTGTGGCCTGGGTTCCGGCGCTTGTAGGATGCTGTGTCGCCTTGTGGGTGCTGGTGCACCAGGAGGATGGCTAGAGTGGTGCGTGGGGGAAGAGCGACGCGAGCGACGTGCCGCGGCCTGAAGGGCCTTGGCGTGCGCGAGCGTGCGTTCACAGCCGCACTCGGCGCCCGCCTCATCCTTGTGCTGCTGGTCTCGGCGCTGACCGTCGGTTTCGTCGGGCCAGCCTCGGCCGCCCGAGAGAAGGCGAGCGCCTTCCCGAAATCCAAGAGCGGCATCCTCGGCGCGCCCGTCCAGAAGCTCGATCAGACGCAGCCCCTCTATCTCCAGGGCGACGAGCTCATCTACGACAACACCGGCAACCGCGTAATCGCGCGCGGCAATGTCGAGATCTACTACAACAACTACGTCCTGCTCGCAGACGAGGTGACCTACGACCGCCGCGCCAACACGCTGACGGCCGTCGGCAACGTCCGCATCAAGGAGCCGAACGGCGCCGTCGTCCAGGCCGACCGCATCACGCTCACGGACGACTTCCGCGACGGTTTCGTGCAATCGCTGCGCGTCGTCGCCAAGGACGATACGCGCATCGCCGCCCGCCGGGCCATCCGCCAGGAGGGGAGCAAGACCGTCTACGAGCGCGGCGTGTTCACGCCGTGCAAACCCTGCAAGACCGACCCGTCGCGGCCGGTGCTCTGGCGCATCAAGGCCCAGCGCATCATTCACGATCAGCCCGCGGCCTCGATCACGTATCAGGATGCGGCGTTCGAGCTGTTCGGAGTGCCGGTCATGTGGCTGCCCTACTTCAGCCATCCCGACCCTTCGGTGAAGCGGCGCTCCGGTTTCCTCGTGCCGGAGATCGGCACCTCGACAGACCTCGGCCTGACCATCCAGACGCCGTACTACTTCGCGCTGTCGCCGAACTACGACTTCCTGTTCAACCCGATGTACACGTCCAAACAGGGCATGCTCTGGCAGGGCGAATGGCGGCATCGGCTGGCCCGCGGCCAGTACACCATCAAGTTCGCCGGCATCGATCAGGACGACCGTGACGAGATCACCGCCACCACCAAGGGGCCACTGGAACATCGCTGGCGCGGCAGCGTCGAGACGAAAGGCCAGCTCGCCATCGCCTCGTGGTGGAACCTCGGCTGGCACGTGACGCTCGAGAGCGACGACGCCTTCCGGCGGTTCTACAAGCTCGACAACATCCTGCAGACGGACCGCGTCAATACGATCTACATGACGGGCATCCGTGGCCGTAACTATTTCGGCGCCTATCTCTATCACTTCGGCGGGTTGCTGCTCGACGACACGAAGACGTCCAACTCCGAGGCGCGCGTCCATCCGGTCATCGACTACAACTACATCTTCGCGCGGCCCGTGGTCGGCGGCGAGTTGAAGTTCGACTCCAACGTCATGAGCCTGACGCGCGACGCCGGACCTGAGAGCAGCCGGGTCGTGGCGCAGTTCACGTGGCGTCGCCGCCTCATTGACGGGCTCGGACAGGTCTTCACGCCGTTCGCGCAGGTCCGCGGCGATGCCTACTACGTCGCCAATGCGCTCGATCCCGACACCGGGCTCGTCCATGGCCGTGAAACAATCACACGCGGCATGGCGACCGTCGCCATGACCTACCAGTACCCCCTGGTGATGCACACGAAGACCGCCACCCATATCGTCGAGCCGACGGCGCAGATCGTGGCGCGGCCGACCTGGGTGCCCAACAAGCGCGTGCCCAACGAGGATGCGCTGAGCCTCGTATTCGACGACACGCTGCTGTTCGACGTCGACAAATTCTCGGGCTACGATCGGATCGAGACGGGCACGCGCGCGAACGTCGGCATCCAGTACACGTTCCAGCTCAGGAGCGGCGCCTACATGCGCGCCGTTCTCGGTCAGAGCTATCAGATCTCCGACAGCACGCCATTCACGCCCGGTACCGGCCTCGAAACACGGCGCTCCGACTATGTCACGGGCCTCTACATCGCGCCCACGAGTTCCATGCGCTTCGTCGGCCAAGCGCGCTTCGACGAGCGCGACTTGGCCCTCAGGCGGTCCGACGTTTCAGCCTATGGCAGCTGGGGCCCGTTCACCGGCACCGTCACCTACTCCTATACCAAGGATGACCCGGTGGTCGGCCTGTTCTCGAGCCAGCAGGAGCTCGTGCAGACCGCCCAGATCAAGCTGACCGACCACTGGTACCTGCTCGGACAGCTCCGCTACGATCTCGACGCCCGCACGCGCCTGCAGGACACCATCGGCGTGAAATACGCGGACGAGTGCTTCGTCGTCTCCGTGAACTACTCCGAGACGTTCATCACCAATCCGACCCAGGATATCCGGCCGGATCGCTCGGTGATGCTCCGGTTCGAGCTCAAGCACCTCGGCGCCTACGGGTTCAAGAGCGATCCCGTGCAGAGCCAGATCAACACGCTCAATCAGCCGCCGAAGTTCTGACACTCCGCCCGCGGCTGGGCGCGGTGTGCGCCAACCGCGCCGGCGCTGGCGATGCCACGCTGCCGCCACGCTGCTGTGGAAAACCGAATCCCACAGATCGGCCAGATCGCTATGATGCACAATCGAATCCATTCATGAGGTCGCGCGCCACGTGATGTCCAAGCGAACCACCGGGATTGGTGCCCTTCTGGCAGGGATGCTGCTCGCGCCTGTAGCTGCAGCTCCGGTCTATGCAGCAAGCTGCGTGGCCGTGCCGAGCGTCAGCGGGGGCAAGCCCGCGACAGCCAAGAAGGGGGTGCGGAAGGACGAAGGCGGCGTCACGATCGTTGCTCTCGTCAACGACGAGCCGGTCACGCGATTCGATGTCGATCAGCGCATTTCGCTGATGATGCTCGGCGCCAGCGAGGTCAACCAGCGCCTGCGCGCCAAGCTCAAGTCGCCCGACATCAATCAGCGCTTCCGCGCTTTTGCCATGAAGCGCAATCCGCGCTCGCAGGCCGAAGTGCAGGCGCTGCAGAAGGAGTTCGTCGAGGGATTGCGCCGCCAGACCCTGGCGGAGGTCCGCCCGAAGCTGCGGAAGATGGCCTTGCGCGAATTGATTGACGAGCGCCTCAAGGTGCAGGAGGCCAAGCGCCTTGGCATCAAGCCATCCGCCGCAGACGTCAAGAAGATCGTGCTCTCCATCGCCCAGCGCAACAAGCTCTCCGAGGAGCAGTTCGGCAAGGTGCTGGCCGGACAGGGCACCAGTCTCGCCGCGATGCGCATCAAGTTCCATGCCGACATCGCCTGGCGCGAGGTGGTGCGCCGCCGTTACGGACATCAGATCGCCGTCGGCGAGAAGGACATCGAGCGCATGCTCGCCAAGGACACGAGCCCGACCACCGCTCAGGTCGAGTTGCGCATCCAGAAGATCTCGCTGCTCTTGAGCGGACGCATCGACGATGCGCTCATGGCGCGCCGCTATTCGGAGGCCAACGCGCTGCGCCGCCGCTTCAAGGGCTGCAAGTCGATGCCCACACTGGCGAAGGCCGTGCCCAACGCCAAGTTCGAGGATCTCGGCACGCGACCGGCGAGCGCTCTCAAGGACCCCGTCCGCACGCTGCTGCTGCAGGCCAAGGACGGTGAGATGATCCCGGCGCTGGTGGGCGATGGCGGGGTCGAGTTGTTTGTCGTGTGCAGCCGCAAGACGGTGAAGGGTGACGACAAGAAGCGCGAGGCCGCGGAAGATCAGCTCCGGCAGAGCGAGTTCAATCTGCTGGCCCGGCGCCATCTCATGTTTTTGCGCGAGCGTGGGGAATGCGAGTATCGTTGAGTTGCTGATGCGAGCTCAATCGGTGTATACGCCCGCAGCATGACCGCCAAGCCCCTGGCTCTCACCATCGGCGAACCGGCAGGGATCGGCCCGGACATCGCCATCATGGCGTGGTGCGAGCGCCGCGCCCTGTCGCTGCCGCCGTTCATCGTCTACGGCGACGCCGCGTGCCTGCGCGAGCGGGCGGTGCAGCTTGGTCTCGCCCTGGAGACGCGCGAGATCGAGGGACCGCCGGCGAGCGGCATGGGCCGCGGCACCGAGCTCGAGGTGATCGCCACGGGGCGCTGCGATGGCGGCGTCACGGCCGGCCAGCCTCGCGCCGAAACGGCCGGCATGGTGATCGCGGCCATTGAGCGGGCCGTCGCCGACCTCGCCGCCGGCCACGTCAGCGCCGTCGTCACCAATCCCATCGCCAAGGACGTGCTTTACAAGGCCGGATTCCGCCATCCCGGCCACACCGAGTTTCTGGCCGAGCTGGCGGCGCGCGAATGGCACATGCCGCAGCCGCGCTCGGTGATGATGCTCGCTTCCGAGGCGCTGCGCGTCGTGCCCCTGACCATCCACATTCCCATCGCAGACGTGCCCCGTGCGATCACGCGCGAGCTGATCGTCGAGACGATTGAGATCATGCACACAGCGCTCGTGCGCGATTTCGCCATTCCCGCGCCGCGCATCGCCGTCGCCGGTCTCAACCCGCACGCGGGCGAAGGCGGCAGCATAGGACGCGAGGAAGTCGAGGTCATCGCTCCGACCGTCGCCGAACTGCGCCAGCGCGGCCTCGCGCTGATCGGCCCGCGATCCGCCGACACCCTCTTTCACGCCGCGGCGCGGAGCACCTACGACGCGGTTCTCACGATGTATCACGACCAGGGGCTCATCCCGATCAAGATGCTCTCCTTCGATTCCGCCGTGAACGTCACGCTCGGCCTGCCGTTCGTGCGCACGTCTCCCGACCATGGCACCGCCTTCGACATCGCCGGCAGCGGACGGGCCTCCCCGAGCAGCCTCGTCGCGGCGCTGCGCCTCGCCGCGGCGCACGCCCGCCAGCGCGGCGGAAACGGTTGCATGTGAGCCCGCCAGCCGAGACCTCGACGGCCTTCGACGGCCTGCCGCCCCTGCGCCAGGTCATCGCCGAGCTCGGCCTCACGGCCAAGCGCAGCCTCGGGCAGAATTTCATCCTCGATTTCAACGTCACGCGCCGCATCGCGCGGCTCGCCGGCCCCTTCGATGGCATGGCCGTCGTCGAGATCGGGCCGGGACCCGGCGGACTGACCCGCGCCCTGCTCGCGGAGGGTGCGGGACGGGTCCTCGCTGTCGAGCGCGACGAGCGCTGCGCGCCCGCCCTGCACGCCATTGGCGCCCACTATCCCGGCCGGCTCGAGGTCGTCTTCGCCGACGCGCTGTCGATCGACTGGCGGAGCCGTGTTTCCGGACCCGTGCGCCTCGTGGCCAACCTCCCCTACAACGTCGCCAC
>JAGRKR010000127.1 GCA_020442225.1 Hyphomicrobiaceae bacterium
AGGGCGTGAAGTTCCACGACGGCTCGACCTTCAATGCCGACGCCGTCATCTGGAACCTCGAGAAGCTCTTCAAGGAGACCGCGCCGCAGTACGATCTCCAGCAGCGCCGCGCCGTCGGCTGGCGCCTCGCCGGTCTCAAGACCTGGCGCAAGATCGACGACTACAAGGTCGCCATCGGCGACAACCAGCCGAACGCGAACCTGCCGCATCAGGTCGTGTTCATGCACATCTCGAGCCCCGAGCACTGGAAGAAGATCGGCGGCTGGACGGCTTTTGCCAAGAAGCCTTCGGGCACGGGACCGTTCAGGGTGGTCGAGATCGTGCCGCGTGAGCGAGCCGTGCTTGTCCCGAACAAGGACTACTGGGACGTGAAGCGCCGTCCGAAGGTCGACAAGCTCGTCCTCCTGCCCATGCCCGAGGCGACCACCCGCACGGCGGCACTGCTCTCCGGGCAGGCGAACTTCATAGAGGCGCCCTCGCCGGATGCCATCCCCCGACTGAAGTCGGCCGGCATGCAGGTGGTGATGAATCCCTACCCGCACGTGTGGCCCTACATCATGCGCGTGGTCGGCGAAAACACGCCGCTCAAGGACGTGCGCGTGCGCCAGGCGCTGAACCTCGCCATCGATCGCGACGCGGTCGTGAAGCTGCTCGGCGGCATGGCGGCGCCGGCAAAGGGGCATGTGCTGCCTGACAGCCCGTGGTTCGGCAATCCGAAGTTCAAGGTCCGCTACGACCCCGCCGAAGCCAAGCGGTTGCTGAAAGAAGCCGGCTACGGTCCGGGCAAGCCACTCAAGATCACCTTCATGATCGCGCCCTCCGGCTCCGGTCAGATGCAGCCGCTGCCGATGAACGAGCTGGTTCAGCAGCAGCTCAAGGCGGTCGGGGTTGACCTCGAGTTCAAGGTGACCGAGTGGCAGGCGCTCCGTGCCCAGCGTGGCAAGGGGCCGCTGCACGAGACCGCGAAGGGCATCCATGCGCTCAACAACTCGATGGGCACGTTCGATCCCTACAGCGCGTTCGAGCGGTTCTTCCTGTCGACCTTGCTGCCGCCGAAGGGTCTCAACTGGGTCGGTCTCAAGGACCCGGAAATGGACAAGCTGCTCATCAAGGCCCAGACCACCTTCGATCCCAAGGAGCAGGACGTGGTGCTGGCCAAGATCCACGAGCGTGTGGTCGACAACGCCTACTGGGTGTGGGTCGTGCACGACGTGAACCCGCGCGCGCTGCATCCGAGCGTCAAGGGCTTTACGCCGGCCAAGAGCTGGTTCCAGGACCTGACGCAGATCTACATCGAGAAGAAGTAGGCGACGGCCCGGCTCGCCGGGCGCCGACACGCGACACGAGCGACAAGGCCGCCCGGAGTGCTCCGGGCGGCCTTTCTCGTCGAACGGTCGAGGATCGGCTCGGCCGCTGCAGGGCGCTAGCTGCCGAGGTACGGCGTCGGGACGAAATAGCGGCTCCCGACGGTCTTCAAGGCGTTGTTCTCGCTGGCCATGGCCATGGTGCGCACGGCTTTCAGCAGTGCGCCGGCCGTCGTCTGCGTCCAGAACCACGTATCGAGCTGCCGGCTCGACGGCAACGGCACGCCGTGCTGTGCAGCCTCGCCGTAGAGCGCCTTGATATCGTCCGAGACGAAGCGGAGCGCCAGCGCGGTCGGGTGCTTCCATGGCTCGGGCCCGGCGGGCAAGCGACCCGCAAGGCACTCGCCGACAAAGGCGGGCCAAGCCTCGGGCGGCAGCCCGCAGACGCCGACGGTGGTTCTGCCGGTGCTTGCCTTGGCAGCCTCCCACTGCGGCCTCACGAGGGCGAGCTCCGCCGCCAGTCGCGTCGACCAATCGGCCGGAGCGCTGCCGGCCGTGGCGGACACCGGCGGCAGGCTCAGCGCTGGTCGCCAGCCCGGCCGATCCACCATGCTGGGGGCATCCTCGCCGTAGTCCTCGAGCAGCGTCGGCCCGTCGTTGCGCTCAAGCAGGCGAAGCGCCGCCGTGACGACGCGGCGCTGGAAGTCGGCGTCCGACGGCTCGCCGAATGGGCGGCCGAGCTGGAACGGGGTCCACAGCGCCCGAGGGGGGCGCACCGTCTCGAGATGGAGACGGACGAGGCCGACGACGGTGGTGGGCAGGCCGCGGCTTTCGATCTTGTGGGCGAGCGCGCTCACGGCGCGCGTGCAGAAGGGTCAGACCGGGCTGAACAGAACCGCGTCGACACGGTCACGCTTCAGGCGGGCCGCGATGGCGTCGGCCGTCTCCTCCATGACGTTGGGATCGGTGGAGCCCATCACGGCGAAGTGGGTGTCGGCGACCGAGCCGATGACGCCTTGCGCGGCGAGCTCGCGCAGCCGGTCGATCGGATAGACGACATTGAGGTCACGCTGGAAGCCGGTGCGGTCGAAATTGATCGACACGTGGCTCATGAGGATATCGCCCGATGTGAGGCTTCCCGAGAGCTCGCGGTATTCGGCGCTGCCCGGCTGAAAGGGTGCTTCACGGCGGTCGTGCAGCGCCGCCGAGGTGACGATGGCGACACGGCGCTCGGCGAGCGGCGGACCTGCGACCCACGGCCGATGCTCGTAGGTCGGGCATTCGAGCGCCAGCACATTCGTGCGGGTCGGCTCCGGGATATCCTCGATGCGGGCCAAGTCGTTCTCCTCAGATCGCGCCACGTGACGCGGAGACGCTAGTCGGTCCGGAAGCGCATGCAAGTCAAAATGGCGTGCGTGCCTTCACGCCCGGTTCCAGCGCCACGACTTCGATGCCCGGCTCGACGACGGTGGCATAGGCGCCTGCATGCCGGCAGAGCAGCTCCAGGCGACGGAATGCGAAGGCGGCGAATTCCTCGAACGCGAGTGCGTCCCAGATCGAGCGCGCCACAAACGTGTAGCCCGAGAGCAGCGTATTGACCGTCAGGACGACGGTATCGCCGCTCTTGAGGAACTCGATGATGTGGCCGTTGGTCGGCAGCCCGTTGTTGGCGCGGTGAACTTCGAACGGCAGCGAACCGAAGATTGTCGGCTTCTGCATGAGGATTTCGTGGCCGAAGTGATCGACGAGGATTTCCGACAGCGGCGAGGGCACGGCGGCGCGCACGAAGATGCAGGGCGTGGCGGCGCCGTTGCGCGGCCTGAAGAGCGTGCGCTTGATCTCGAAGACCGGTGTGGACGTGTCGGCCATGCGCCAGGAAGCCCCATGCTGAGCCGGTCTTGATGCATCAGCCGACGAGCGTGGGCAACTGCGATGCCCGGACGGAGCAAACATCCGGTGAAACCAGAAGGTACAATGCTGGCGATCTCCAACAGGTCTTCCACTCGTGATAATGTCCGGCCGGGTCACGTCCGCGATGGCGCGCGGGGTGGCAGGTGTGAATTGCGGCGGGAAGCACGGCATGACTGAGCGGCGGGACGGCATGGACCCGGCAAGCGTGGCGACGGTTATCGAGATCCTGCGTCAGCGTTTCGGCGACCGGCTTTCGACCGGGGCGGCCCTGCGCAGTCAGCACGCCAATACCTTGACCTGGATCGCGAACCAGCCGCCTGACGCCGTGGTCTTCGTGAACAGCGCCGAAGAGGTCGCCGAGACGATGCGCATCTGTGCGACGCATCGCGTGCCTCTGGTCCCGTTCGGCGCCGGGACATCGCTGGAGGGACAGGTCAACGCGCCGAACGGCGGCATCTCGGTGGACCTGTCGCAGCTCAACCGGCTGATCGCCATCAACGAGCAGGATCTCGATTGCGTCATCGAGGCGGGCATGACGCGGCGTGATCTCGCGCAGCATCTCAAGGGGACCGGGCTGTTCTTCCCGGTCGATCCCGGCACCGAGGAGGCGACGCTCGGCGGCATGGCCTCGACGCGGGCGTCGGGCACGACGACCGTGCGCTACGGCACGATGCGAGAAAACGTGCTCTCCGTCCGCGCCGTGCTTCCCGACGGCCGCATCGTGAGGACGGCGCGGCGCGCGCGCAAGTCGTCGTCGGGCTACGATCTGACGCGGCTGCTCGTCGGTGCGGAGGGCACGCTCGGCATCATCACCGAGCTGACGCTGCGCCTCTATGGCGTGCCGGAGGCGATTCTCGCGGCGGTCTGCCCCTTCAAGACGATTTCCGGTGCGTGCGCCGCGACGATCCAGGCCATCCAGCTCGGTCTCGGCGTGGCACGGATCGAGTTCCTCGACGCCTTGCAGATCCGTGCCTGTAACGTGCACTCCAAGCTCGGACTGGCCGAGACTCCGACCCTGTTCCTCGAATTCCATGGGACCGAGGCGGGGGCTCGCGAGCAGGTCGAGGTGTTCGGCGAGATCGCGCGGTCGGAAGGGGCGCTCGGCTTCGAATGGGCGGAGCGTCCGGAGGACAGGAGCCGCTTGTGGAAAGCGCGCCACGATGCACTCTGGGCGGTCAAGAGCACCTGGCCGGGCCGCGAGGCCGTGGTCACCGACGTGTGCGTGCCGATCTCGCGGCTGGCCGAGTGCGTCGAGGCCACCCACGAGGACATCCGGCAGAGTGGGCTCATCGCGCCCATCGTCGGCCATGTCGGCGACGGCAACTTTCATGTCGTCGCCCTCTGCGACAGGGCGCAACCTGGTGAGATGCAGGCGATCGAAGGGTTCCTCGAGCGCCTGGTCGAGCGCGCGCTGGCCGTGGACGGCACCTGCAGCGGCGAGCACGGGGTCGGGCAGGGCAAGATGAAA
>JAGRKR010000128.1 GCA_020442225.1 Hyphomicrobiaceae bacterium
CAGATGGCGATCTGGTGGAGCAGCGCCTGCAACTCGTCGACGGTGACACCGTTGCGCAGTGCGCCCTTCAGATGCAATTCCCACTCGGTCATGCGGTTGAGCGAAGCGAGCATCGCGAGATTGAGCATGGACCGGGTCTTGGCCGGCAGCCGCTCGTCGCCCCACACGAGGCCCCAGCAATACTCGTTCAGGATGTCCTGAAACGGCTTGTTGAACTCACCGGCCGCGGCGAGCGACTTCTCGACGTACTCGTCGCCGAGCGTCGCCTTGCGTTTGGCCAGTCCCTTTTCGTAGAGCGCGCGATCCATAGGGTCCTCTCCTGTCGTGCTTGTGCCAACCACGGCGCGGCGGGTGCTCAGTTCTGGCCGCGCCGGATGGCCAGAGGATAGGCAGGGCGAGCCTCGGACCGCACGTCTTTTCGTCGGGCGATGAGACCAATTGCCCCGCCTCGATCGCGATCGTTCCGCCCCGAGCTGCAACTCGACTATTGTCGGCGCGAATTCTCCAGGACCGTTCCGCCGAAAGACCCGCCTGAATGAGCATCGCCGCCACCGACGACTCGAGACAACGTCGCAACGTCTTCCTGCTGGCCATGTGCCAGGCGCTGTTCATGTCGATCCAGGCCATGTCGACGGCAACGACTCCGCTTGCCGGCTATGCGCTGCTCGGCACGGACAAGTCGCTTGCGACGCTGCCGCTCTTCCTCATGCACGCGGGAATCATGGTGACGACCATCCCGGCGTCGCTGCTGATGAGCCGTATCGGGCGGCGCGGCGGTTTCTCGATCGGGGCGATCCTCGGAATCGCCTCGGGCCTCGTATCGACCTATGCGATCTACTCGCGAAGCTTCCCGCTGCTGTCGGTCGGCGCCTTCCTGCAGGGCTCGGCGGCGGCGTTCGCTTGGTATTACCGGTTCGCGGCGACGGATTCAGCGGCACCGGCTTTCCGTGCCAAGGCCATTTCGCTGGTGATGGCGGGCGGCGTGCTGGCCGGGCTGTTCGGTCCCGAGGTTGCGAAGTGGGCCGTCAACTGGCTGTCGCCGGTGACCTTCGCCGGCGTCTACGTCGTGGTGGCGATGTTCTCGCTGGTCGTGCTGATGATCGTCCAGGCCCTCTCGATTCCGCGGCTGACGACGGCCGAACGGGGCAGCGGGGGGCGTCCGCTGTCGGTCATCGCACGCCAGCCGCGCTTCGTGGTGGCGCTCATCTCGTCCATGTTCGGGTACGGGGTCATGACGCTGGTCATGTCGGCGACGCCCCTGGCGATGCTCGACTGCGGCTTTCGCTTCAACGACAGCGCAACCGTCATCCAGGCGCACATCGTGGCGATGTTCCTGCCGGCGTTCTTCACGGGCGCGCTCATCAATCGGTTCGGCGTGCTCAACATCATCATCGCCGGCGCCGTCATTCAGACGGGGTGCGCAATCATCAACCTTGCCGGCATCGGCTTCATGAACTTCCTCATCGCCAATATTCTCGTCGGCCTCGGCTGGAACTTCACCTACGTCGGCGGCTCGACGCTGCTGACCTCGACCTACGAGCCGGCAGAGCGCGCCAAGACGCAGGCGGCGCATGACTTCACGGTGTATGCGACGACGGCGACCGCGGCGGCCGTGGCCGGCCTGTTGCAGCAGCGTGCCGGCTGGCAGCTCGTCAATATTGCGACGATCCCGCTCATGGTGATGGTCTGTACCGCCGCAGTGTGGCTGGCCCTGCACCTGAAGCAGGAGGCACGGCGGGCGGCGCAGTAGTCCGTTCAGGCGGCTGCGAGCAATTCGAGCGCCTTGGCCACGTCGAGCCGGCCGTCGTAGAGCGCGCGGCCCGAGATGGCGCCTTCCAGCATGGAGTATTCCGGTTTCGCCAGAGCCTCGATGTCGGCCATCGAAGCGAGGCCTCCCGAGGCGATCACGGGGATCGAGATCTGGCGCGCCAGGGCCGCGGTCGCCTCGAGGTTGAGGCCCTTCAGAATGCCGTCCCGGCCGATGTCGGTGAAGATGATGGCGGCGACGCCCGCATCTTCGAAGCGCCGGGCGAGGTCGAGCGCCGTCATGCGGGAGCTTTCGGCCCAGCCTTCCACGGCAACGAAGCCGTCACGCGCATCGATGCCGACGGCGATGCGGCCGGGATGACGCTTGCAGGCCTCGCGCACCAGCGCGGGGTCGCGGACTGCGACTGTGCCGAGGATGACCCTGTGAACCCCCTTGTCGAGCCACGCATCGATGGTCGCCATGTCGCGGATGCCGCCGCCGAGCTGGCAGGGCATGGTGATGGCGGCGATGATAGCCTCGACAGCGCCAGCATTGACGGGGCGTCCGGCGAAGGCGCCGTTGAGATCGACGATATGCAGGTAGCGGAAGCCCTGGGCCTCGAAGTGCGCGGCCTGGGCAGCGGGATCGTCGTTGAAGACGGTGGCGCGGCTCATGTCACCGAGCTCGAGGCGCACGCACTTGCCGTCTTTGAGGTCGATTGCAGGGAACAGGATCATCTCGGCTGGACTCGGCGGCTCTTGGCGGGGTGAAGGTGGCCGTTGCGTCCGGCATGGTGCGCACGGCAAGCGGCATTTGCGACGATGCGAGAGGCGGGGTCAAGCCCGTGGCGAGGGGCGGCGGCCTTCATGGCACCGCATTTGTTCTCTATTTGGTTCACGTCTGGCGTAACGAACCGCAGTCGGCAGAGCATGGCCATGAGCGAAGATGCAAGACCGTCGGGTCGCATAACGGCCGAGGATGCGATCCAGCTTTGGATTGCGCGGGCGGCACGCGTGCGCATACGCGAGCTCACCGAACGCTATGGGGTCGACGCACGCCGGCTCTACGAGGTCTGGCGCGAGGACCGCTTCGCCGGGGCCCGGGCGGAGGCGATCGCCCGCCTCGAGCGGGAGGGCTCACCGCTCGCGCAGAGCGTGCGGCTGCTCCCGCACGTCTCTCTGCCGCGAGGCTGCGAGGAGGGCCAGATGGAGTTGTTCTCGGGCGCATCGTAAACGGCGAGACGCCGGTCAGGGGCGCCGCAGCCCCGCGCGTCAGGTCTCCTCGGCCAGGGCGCGCTCGACCCATGCCGCTGCCGCCAGCAGGGCCAGATCCTTGCCGGGCCGGGCAGCAAGCTGCAGCCCGAGCGGCAGCCCGGACGGTCCCGCGCCGATCGGGAGCGTGATCGTGGGGAGACCAAGCAGCGTCCAGGCGCGCGAGAAGACCGGATTCCCCGTCCCTTCAGTGAACAGCGGCGCCTCGCCGGGTGCGCTCGGGGACACCAGGATATCGGCATCGGCGAACATCTCGTCGAGCCGATCCGCAGCCTCGGCGGCCTGCTGGCGCGCCTTGTCGTAGGCGGCCGGCGACATGGCTTCCCCCTCGGCGATGACACTCTGCATCTGGCCGCTGAGCCGTCGCCAGTGATGCTGACGCTCGAAAGCGTATTCGCGGGCGATCTCGTAGGTCATGATCTGAGACTGCACTGCCGCGAGGCGCTGGAATGCTGCGGGCGCGGCGCGCTTGGCGACCTTGGCGCCACGGCGGGCCAGACTGTTGCAGGTCCCCTCGATGGCCGCCAGCATGTAGGGCGTGGCCGTCGCCCAGTCGATGGTGGTGGCGAGCGCGATGCCCGGCGGTCGCCGCGCCGGATCAATGTCCATCCAGTCGAGCCGTGCCGTGACGACCCCGGCCATGAGCCCTGCGTCGGCGACGGTGCCGGCGAGGACCCCGCCCGTATCGAGCGCGTTCGAGAGAGCCTTGCAGCCGGCGAGGCTGATGAGTCCGCGCGTCGGCTTGAAGCCGACGACGCCGCAATAGGCGGCCGGCCGGATGACAGAGGCCGCCGTCTGCGTTCCGGTGGCCAGCGGCACCATGCCCGAGGCGACGGCGGCCGCGGAGCCTGACGACGAGCCACCCGGCGAGCGCTTCGGGTCGAGGGGGTGGCGGGTCTTGCCGGGCTTCCAGAACGCGAACTCTGTCGAGACCGTCTTGCCGACGACGATGGCGCCGGCAGCCCTGAGGCGGGCGACCATTGCCGCGTCCGCCGCCGGTCGATTGCCCGCATAGATCGGACTGCCGTAGCCGGTCGGGAAGTCGACCGTGTCGTACATATCCTTGATGGCGACCGGCACGCCGTGCAGCGGGCCGCGAGCCTTGGCGGGCAGGCGCGCGAGGCGCGCCGCCTCCTTGCCGACGGCTGTCCAGTCGAGGGCGATGAAGGCGCCGATCTTGCCGTCGAGCGCCTCGATGCGGGCCCGCGCCGCCGCGACGGTCTCGACCGGGGAGAGCCGCCCGGAGCGTGTCGCCGCGGCCAGCTCCGTGGCTGTCGGCAGCGGATCTGCGATCGTTCTGGCCGATGTCCTAGGCAAGGGTGCGTCCTCCATCCACGTAGATGGTCTGGCCGGTGATGTAGCTGCCGCCCGGCGCCAGGAGCAGGACGACGGTCGCGAGCAGGTCCTCGGCCGTGCCCACGCGCCCCATCGGGATGACCGAGAGCATGGCCGCGGCCGTCTTGGGGTCGGACAGCATGCCCTTGCTCATCGGGGTTTCGATGACCGCCGGCCCGACGGCGTTGACGTTGATGCCGTCGGAAGCCCATTCGCGCCCGAGCACGCGGACCAACTGCGAGAGCGCCGCTTTCGACGGCGAGTAGGCGGCATAGTTGACGTTGGAGACGTAACTCGACACCGAGGCGAGATGCACGATACGGCCGCCGCGGCCCTTCATGACGCGTGCGGCGGCCCGTGACAGCAGGAAAGCGCCGGTCACGTTGATGTCGAGGCTCGCCCGAAGCTGCTCGACCGGCAGCTCGGTGGCCGGCGCGATGCGCAGGATGCCGACCGTATTGACGACGCCGTCGACTTGGCCGTGGCGGGCAACCGCGGCATCGATCAGGGCGTTGGCTTCGTCCTCGCGGGTGACGTCGGTCTTGACGGCGAGGGCGTCGGGGCCAAGCGCGCGGGCTTGGCTTTCCAGCTCTGGACCTTCGAGGCGGTCTAGCACCAGCCGTGCGCCGCGGCCGGCGAGGCCCGACGACAGCGAGCGACCTAGGCCGCTGGCAGCGCCGGCCACGACGATGACCTTGCCGCCGATGTCGAAAAGGGGATCTGTCATGAGACCTTCCTGCTGAACGCCGCTTACAGTGACGGGAGGCCGTACGGCCGTGCCGGCCGGCGGTGGCTACTACACACCCGGGAGCACGCCTTGCCAAGGCCGGGGCCGGGTCCCGCCCTGTTTTTCTGGCGTTTTCGGGCGCTGCCGCCATTGACAAGCGACCCCGGCTCGATGATAGTCCCGCCAATCACGGATGGCACCCGCCAGGTCCGTGTTTTTTGCGCTGCCCGAGGCTCCAGAACCGTCGGCGATTGCCGCGCAGGGGTTTTTTGCCCTTTGCCGGTGCCGCTTTGGTCGCAAGTCCGTCTGCACTCCGCGGACGGCGCCACAGGGCGCGGAAGACGAAGGGAATGCAGCATGTACGCAGTGATCAAGACGGGCGGCAAGCAATACCGAGTCGCCGCAGAGGACGTCCTCGAGGTCGAGAAGGTGGTCGGCGATGCCGGTAGCACCGTGGAGTTCACCGACGTTCTGATGGTCGCCGGATCGGGCGCGCCGAAGGTCGGAACCCCGCTGGTGGCCGGCGCCAAGGTAACCGCCGAGATCGTCGAGCAGGGGCGTGGCCCGAAAGTCATCTCGTTCAAGAAGCGCCGCCGCAAGAACTCGCGCAGGAAGCGCGGCCATCGGCAGCTCCTGACGACGGTTCGCATCAAGGATATCGTCGGCGCGTGAGCGTCGCGACCAAGTATTCAGCAGAGGTCAATTCGTCATGGCACATAAAAAGGCAGGCGGCTCGTCCCGCAACGGTCGCGATACCGCGGGTCGGCGTCTCGGCGTCAAGAAGTTCGGCGGTGAGCACGTCATTCCCGGCAACATCATCGTGCGTCAGCGCGGCACCCAGTGGCACCCCGG
>JAGRKR010000775.1 GCA_020442225.1 Hyphomicrobiaceae bacterium
GAAAATTTTTCGGTGTTCGGATCGGTCGCGGGCACTGAACGCGCGCCGACGATCGATGAACTTTACACGGTCTTCCCCGTTCCGCTGGGTGGATGCCGACCGGGCGACACGCGATGTTTCCCCGGTGGGGCCACGACGAGTGCGGGGCTGCGGCCGGAATCCGCGATCAATTATGAACTCGGTTTCACCGTGTCGACCTTCGACCTGTTCACCCTCGGGGATAGCCTTCAGGTCAAGACGACCGCTTTCCGGAACGACATCGAGGACCTGATCGCGCTCAATCCGGACAACACCAACGCAAGCCCGGTGCCCTATTACGTAAACATCGACAGGGCGACAATCAAAGGTATCGAGGTCGAGGCTGCCTATGAGAGCGAAAAGATATTCGGTCGGTTCGCCTTCTCAAACATCCAGGGTATCGATCGCGTTTCCGGCCTGCCGCTGGACACGATCCCGGCGACATCCGTCGTCGCTTCGCTCGGCGGATACCTTCCAGAACACGGTGTGAAGTATGGCTGGAAGGGCACATTCGTCAGTACATCCAAGGATGGTGCGGTCGGGCCGACCCCCGGCTATGTCCTGCACGATGTCTTTGTCGGCTGGAAGCCGGAAGCGGGCGCGCTTGCCGGATTTGAGTTCCTCGCGTCGGTAGAAAACATCTTCGACAAGCAGTACCGCAACAATCTCGACAACGAGGACGGGATGGGCCGGACCTTCAAGCTGACCGTGGCGCGGCAATTTGCTGTGAAATAGCCGCGAACTCGCATCCGCAGGAGACATGAGCCGCTGCCTTGCAGCGGCTCTTTGTCTTTCTCGGCATGGTCTTTCTCGCCGTGAATTTGCCAGTGCTGCGGAACACTCCCGGCGCCAGTGCCGTTCATCAACATCTGCCCAGCCGGTCAGATCGGCATGTGCCAAGGCGAAACGGAGAAATATGATGAAAGTCTGCGATGCGATGACGAAGGACGTGAAGATCGTCAGCCCGAACCACACGGTTCAGGATGCGGCCGAGATCATGGCGAAAATCGATGCCGGTGTGGTGCCGGTCGGAGATATCGACAAACTTGTGGGCATGCTGACCGATCGCGATATCGCGATCCGCGCCATTGCCCGGGGCAAGGGGCCCGATTGCAAGGTTGGCGACGTCATGACGAAGGATGTCACTTATTGCTACGAAGACGAGACGATCGACGAGGTCAGCGCGAATCTCGGTAGCCACCAGATTCGGCGCATTCCCGTTCTCAATCGCGACAATCGTCTGGTCGGTATCCTGTCGCTCGGCGACCTTGCTCTGAAAGACGATGACTCCGCTGGGGAAGCGCTGGCGGGCATTTCCCGCCCGGGCGGCTCGCATTCGCAGAGTGCGGCGGTTCATCAGTAAAAAAACGCGTCTGCGGCGGATCCTGTTCCGGATCCGCCGACCGCTATTCCATCCACACGACCGTTGACCTGCCGGCCATTCGTACGCTAGGTAAACAATAAGCGCACATATGAAGCTGCGCAGCGACGGGAGGGTGCGATGCGTGCGGTTGCGAGCGTTGTCAGCGGTGGACCCGAGACGCTGAGAATCATCGAACTGGAAGATCCGGTTCCGGGCCCCGGCCAGGTGCGGATCGCGGTGCGCGCCTGCGGCGTGAACTATTTCGATTTCCTGCTGATTCAGGACCTCCATCATACCAAACCGCCGCGACCCTATTCGCCGGGTGGCGAGGTATCCGGTATCGTCGACGCGGTCGGCGAGGGGGTTAGCGAGCCAAAGGTTGGCGACCGGGTGACGCTCGGTGGGCTTCCCTATGGTGGCATGGCGGAAAAGCTGGTCACCGAAGCCAACTACTGCAGCCCGATACCGGACGGCATGAGCTTTGAAATGGCCGGTGGCTATCCGCTGGTCTACGGCACGTCCTATTTCGGACTGAAACAGATCGGCAAGATGCAGCCTGGCGAGACGCTGCTCGTTCTGGGCGCGGCCGGCGGCGTTGGCCTTGCCGCCGTGGAGATCGGCAAGGCGATGGGCGCGCATGTCGTCGGGGCGGTATCGTCGGCGGAAAAGGAAGCGCTGGTCCGCGAACATGGCGCGGACGCCGTTATCCGCTATCCGCGCGGACCCTTCGACAAGCAGGGCGCAAAGGCACTGGCCGACATGTTCAAGCAGGGCTGTGGCGGTGGCTGCGATCTGGTCTACGATCCGGTCGGCGGTGAATACACCGAAGCCAGCATCAGGGCGCTCCGGCCTAACGG
>JAGRKR010000129.1:0-150 GCA_020442225.1 Hyphomicrobiaceae bacterium
TCGACGGTGAAATAAGCATCCTCCTCGGCGCCCATGGGCTGCCAGATTCGCTCCGACATGAGGTCGGCGAGGCCCTTGCCCGACACGCGGCGCACGATCCAGCCGAGCACGTCGGTGTTGACGGTGCGATATGCGAAGACGCGGTCGTGC
>JAGRKR010000129.1:254-9403 GCA_020442225.1 Hyphomicrobiaceae bacterium
GCGGGGTCCGTGTAGACTTCCGTGTAGGCGATGGCGGTGGTCATATCCATGACCTGTCTGACCGTGGCGTCGGCATAGCCGCTGCCGGCCAGCTCCGGTACGTAGGCCGGCACGGGAGCCGCCGGATCGAGCCGGCCGTCGGCCACCATCATGCCGGCGAGCGTGCCGACGAAGGATTTCGTCACGGACATGGCGATGTGCGGCAGGTGCGGTGCGAGGGCGCCGAAATAGCGCTCGTAGACGAGGCGGCCCTTGTGCAGCACGGCGACACCGTCGGCGTAGGTCTCGGCCATCGCCTCGGCGAGCGTGATGCGCCGCCCGTCGGCGAGCGGAACGGGCACGCCGTCGAGATCCTGCTCGTCGCGTGGCAGGACGGAAGCCGGCCCCGCTCCGCGCCAGACCGCCTTGGTCGGCAGGAGCTGGCGGAAATGGCTGAAGCCCCAGCGGCTCTGCGGGAACTGGCGGAAGGAGCCGTCGGCGAAGGTGACCGCCACTTCTGGCGCGGGCGGAAAGCCCTGCATCCAGCCGAGGCGTTGCGGATCGCTGGCGCTGGCATCGAGGGGCGGGGCGGCAGGCTCGGTCGTCATGGCACAGGTCCTCGGCGGCTTGGGTTGCGACAAAGTCTAGGCCGGAGAGCCGCGCCTGCCTACATCGCACGACGGCGAGGCCGTCCTGCGCGCAGCGCCGGCGAGGGAGCCGGCAAGCGTCCCGCTTTCCTTCACTCGGGCAGCTCGAGTTCCTCGAGCAGGATCGCCATCTGCGCGCCGTGCATGTCGCGATCTTCGCGACTGCCTTGCACGACCGGACGCGGGAACGAGAACTTGATGACGGCGAGGTCGGGAATCTCGAAGCGCTTCAGGAGCTGGCTCGGCTGCTGGAAGAGGTCGGCCACCGCCTCCGTCGACAGGCTTTGGCGCACCGCGGCGAAGACCTCGGGGCTGCCACAGAAGATATCGACCGTGATCCAGAACGGTCCGGCGTTCTTGGAGCGCACCCGCGCGACGCGGTCGCCGAGCCTAGGCACGCCCGACCTCCGTCACCTCGAGCCGGAAGGCCTGCATGGGGTCGTCGAGCTCCATCACGTGATTGAGGGCGAACTCGTAGAGGGCGCCGCGCTCGGATTGGGCCGGCGAATAGGGGAACGCGAAGGTCGGCAGCTCTTCGTCCCGGGTGAGCGGATAGTGCAGGACGAAGGGGTTGATGAGCTTGCCGATCTCCTCGGCTTCCTCCGCCGTCGACGCCGTGACGAGGCCCAGCACACCAATCTCGACCGGGCTGCCCGTCCGCCGCTCCAAGGCCCCGAGCGCGGAATTGGCGCCGATCAGGCGGAACTCGAGGGTGTAGGCGTCGGGCGAAAGGCCCATGCGCACGCGGATCTGCTCGGTCAGGTAGGCGTGCAGCTTGTCGATCCATTCCTGCGCGCTGGTGACATAGCGCGCCTCGCGCAGGACGGCCATGATGGTCGTCTGGTAGCCGCCGACGCGCGCACCCTCGAGCTTCACCGTGTAGCGCCCCGGCACCCACTTCGAGCCCGTGACGCGCACGCGGCGCTCGTCGAGGGCCTGATAGCGCGAGGCCGTGACGTCGAGATGTCCGCCCGGCTCGTAGAGGATGAACGGGTCCGAGTTCTCGTAGAGCATGTGCGCCGACACGGAGTGCGGCGTGCAGCGCGCGCCGTCTGCCAGCGGCTCGACCGTGAAGCCTTCCTCGTCGAACTGCACCATGATGACGCCGCTGGTGGGGTAGGTGGAGCACTGGGCGCCGCACTCGGCGATCTTGGCGCCGTGCCAGGCGCCGCCGGCATTGTCGCCCCGTGCGATGGGCAGAGCGGATATGATGGCGGTATCCGTCGTGCGGCCGGCGATCACGATGTCGGCGCCGGTGGCGAGGGCGGCCTGCACCTGCTCGGCGCCGGCCAGCGCCACGATGTTGGTCATGGCCGCGAGGGTCTCGGCGGAAACGTGCGGCGCCGGCGTCAGCGGCATGACGCGACCGGCGGCCAGGGCCTTGGCCACGCGGCCCGAGGGCTGGCTCGAATAGAGGCGGGCGATTTTCAGAGTCTGGCCGAGCTCGGCCGCCAGCTCGAGGGTGATCTCGTACATCCAGTCCACGGTCGCATCCGTGCCGCAGGTTCCCGAGCTGCCGATGACCAGCGGCACGCCGGCCTCGGCCCGCGCCATCATGAGCTGTCGCCACTCGGACTTGGTCGCGGCGCGGGAATACTTCGAGGTGCCCGTGCCGAGCGAGAAGGGGCCGCTGTCGGTCGAGCCGCCGTCGATGCAGATGATGTCGGGCCGGGCCGCAACGCCGCGGGCGAGCGCCGCGCGATCGAAACCGAGCCCGAGAACGCCCGAAGGGACGAGGACACGTGTCGGCATGGCTGGCATCCGTTGCTGGGGATGGACGGGGCGAGCGAAGCACCGACGGCAGAGTAGGCTGGCGCACGCTCCATGGGAAGCGCCTCGCGTATGGCCGACCTTCAGGTCGTCTCGCGGCGCAACACGAGATCGATGAGTGGCGCGAGCACGTTGCCGACGACGGGCATCGTTAGGATGCCCACCACGAGACCGAACAGGCCGTCGAGCGTCGCCGTGATCAGCCACTTGACGAGGCCGCCCGCCGCCGGCAGCGCACGCGCTGTCGCGCCAGCCAGGTCTTGGATCGCATGACCGAGGCCGCCCCAGCCGAGCGACTCCAGTCCGTGCACGATGATGGAGCCACCGACCCACAGCATGGCGACGGTGCCGACGGCCGAGATGAACGCCATCACGGACGGCATGCCCCTGACGATGGCGCGGCCCATGCTGCGCGTGAGCGAGAGGCGCCCGGAGCTGGCCATCTTGAGGCCGATGTCGTCGGCTTTCACGAGCAGGGCGACGGTGCCGTAGACCAGGACCGTGATGGCCAGTGCGACGAGCGCCAGCGCCAGGCCCTTCAACCAGATGTTGTCGACCGAAATGCTCGCCAGCGCGATCGTCATGATCTCCGCGGAGAGGATGAAGTCGGTCTTGATGGCGCCGGCCACCCGCTCGCGCTCGAGATGCGCGGCATCGAGGCTGGTCGGCTCGGGGCCGTTCTCGGCGTGCGGCCGGAAATAGTGCCAGATCTTCTCGGCGCCCTCGAAGCAGAGATAGAGGCCACCGACCATCAGCAGCGGCACGATCAGCCACGGCGCAAAGCTGCTGAGCAGCAGTGCCGCAGGCAGGAGTATGACCATCTTGTTGAAGAGCGAGCCTTTGGCGATCTTCCATACGATCGGCAGCTCGCGTGTCGCGGGAAGTCCGTGCACGTATTTGGGCGTGACGGCGCTGTCGTCGATGACCACGCCGGCGGCTTTCGAGCCGGCCTTGACCGCCTGCGCGGCGACGTCGTCGAGCTGAGCTGCCGCGAGTTTGGTCAGTGCCGCGACGTCGTCGAGTAGGGCCAGTAAACCGCTCATTCGTCCGTCACCCCTGCATCCGGCTCGCGTCCAGCGAACCTCCGGGGCCGGAGCCAGGAGATCCAACGTCGGTTATGACGGCCATGGGCCGCGGCTGCAACCCGGGATGACGGCCGACCGGTCAGGGGACGAAGCCAGCGGATGAGGCCAGGGGATGGGGCGCTCGACCAGCGGCCCGCGCCGACTGCAGTGACGCGCCGGGATCAGCCGGCCGCCGTCGCCCCTCGCTCGACGCTGCCCCGCAGGGCGAGAACGGCCTTGGCGAGCGGCGTGAGCGCCATGAGGGCGTCAAGGTCGCGCACGATGGCGCGGTTGCGCGTCGGCATGGCGATGAGCTTGCGGGCTCGGAGCCGTGACATCAGCCGGCTCAACGTATCGGGGTTGAGGGCCAGATAGTCGGCCATGTCGTCGCGCGAGAGCGGCATCTCGAAGGAATAGCTGCCCTGGATCGCCCGGCCGCAGAACAGCGCGATTTCCGTCAGCAGCGTCGCCACCCGCTCCTCGCTGGTCAGGCGGCCGATGGCCATGGCATGGAGGGTGGAGCGGGCTGAGAGTTGCGCGACCGCAGCATGCAGGCGCAACATTTCCGTCACACCGTCCGCGGCCGTATCGATGGTTTCGCCCGGCAGGCGGGTCAGTGTCGAGGCCACGGCAGCTGTGAGGCCGATGCCCGGCACCGGTGGGGAGGCGCTCCGCGAAATGAGGTCGCCCGGATAGAGCACCAGAAGAACCTGCCGGCGATCGTCGGGCAGCACTGCGTCGAGCGTGATGCAGCCGCGCTCCACACGGTAGAGCTGATCCGGCGCCTCCTCCTTGAAAACGATGCGCTGGCGCCGCCGCAGATCGAGGCGGATGCCTCGATTTCCATCGTGTTCGCCGCTCCGGGCGGCTGGCCCTCTGTCGGCGGATTGTCGCGTGCTGCGGGCGATCGTCATATTGCGCCGGTATCGTAGCGTGGCGGGTTGCCACAACCTGATTTGCTAGCCGGCGGGGGCGCGTTCCGCCTTGAGGTTTATCAAGGTGGGCGGAGCATATTGTCACGTCTGCTGCGGCAGTTCGGCTCGTGCCGGCTGCGGTTTCTTGATCTGGATCAACCCTTGGCGTGTTGCTGAAGACACACAGGGCGTATTCGGCAGAGTCCGTCTGACCGAGGTCAGGGAAAACCATGAAGTTCCGCTGGAGGCGGACCATGGCTCTGGCGCAACTTGGCGGGGACTGGTTACCGAGTCGGACAGGGGCTTGAGAGGATCTGGGGACAGAACAATGAGACGAATCAAAATTGGATTGGCCGCCATCGCCATGAGCATGGGCATGACGCAGGCCGCATCGGCGGGGGACTATTCCGGCAACTTCATGGTGAGGGTGCTGGCTGCCGGCGTCATCAGCCAGGATAGCCTGAAGTCGCTCGACTCGCTGTCGGGAGCGCCGGTGGCTGACCTGCGCGCGGCGGGCTTCGACGCCTCGGTGAGCGACCGGCTCATTCCGGCGGCGACCCTCACTTACTTCCTGAACAAGAATCTCGCGGTCGAGCTGTTCTGCTGCTTCACCAAGCATCACATCACGCTCAAGCCGCCGCCGGCCTTCGCCGCACTTGCCGGCAAGGTGGCCGATGCGTGGATGTTCCCGCCCGCGCTGACGCTGACCTATCACTTCGATGGCATGGGCGCCTTCAAGCCGTACATCGGCGTCGGCGCGCAGTACATCCACTACTTCAGCGAGAGCACGGCGACGAATACGCTCGGCGCTGGCAGCGTTCGTCTGTCGGACTCCTTCGGCGTCACCTTGCAGGCCGGCATGGACGTCAAGCTCGGCAATGGCTGGTACTTCAACGTCGACGTCAAGAAGTCCTGGCTCGACACGACCGCCACGTGGCGCAGCTCCGCCGTGACCGGCGGCGACATCAAGGCCAAGGCCGACATCGACCCGCTGATCATCAGTGCGGGTGTCGCCTATCGCTTCAATCTCGGGGATCTGTTCGGTCGTCGTGCACCCGCACTCGATCCTCTGAAGTAACAGACGTTCCTGACGCTCTTCGTCCACGGCGGGACCCGGCAGACCTCTGCCGGGTCCCGTTGTGCGTTTCGGGCGGCGTCGAGACTGCCGTCCGACGCGAGTCGAGCCCGTCAGGCTGGCGAGGCCGCTTCACACGCGCGCCCGAGACGCTATGATTGGTCCGGATGACTGCTGCCGGACCTGATCGGGCTCCGTGCTGACGGTACAACTTCAAGACAATGACAGGGAAGGGGGCGCGCGTGACGCAGGCGGGCAATCGGTTCGAGGTGCTGCACGAGTTCCTGGCGCCAGCGCGCAGGAACCTGATCGCGGGAACATGGGACTACCTCATGGGCGGCGCGGAGACGGAGACGACGCTGATCCGCAACCGCATGGCTATCGATTCGCTCGCCTTTCGCCCGCGCGTGCTCCGCGACGTCGAGAACGTCGACATCGGTGGCAAGATCCTCGGGCGGGACTTCAAGCTGCCGGTGATCCTGGCGCCGATCGGCTCGTTGCAGGACCTCGTTCCCGACGGCGGTGTCATCCCGACCAAGGCGGCCGCCAGTTTCGGGGCACTGCATATGCTCTCCTCGGTCTGCGCTCCTGGCGCGGAGGAGGTGGCGGCGGCGGCGCCCGGCTATCCCAAGGTGTTTCAGCTCTACATTCGCGGCGACGAGAAGTGGGTGGACGACAACATCGCCCGCGTTGTTGCCAGTGGCTACATGGCGCTCTGCTTCACCGTCGATCTCGATCACTACGGACGGCGCGAGCGCGACCTCTCCCGGCGCTTCAAGACGACCGGGCGGCGCCGGGCGTCGGCCGACCATTTTCAGGCGCGCTTCACCTGGCGTGACATCGACCGGGTCAAGAGCAAGCTCAAGATTCCGCTGATCCTCAAGGGCATCGCCACGGCCGAGGACGCGCGGATCGCCGTCGAACATGGCGTCGATGCGGTCTATGTGTCCAATCATGGCGGCCGTCAGCTCGACCATGGCAAGGGGGGACTGGACGTGCTGCCGGAGGTCGTCGAGGCGATCGGCGGCAAGGCCGAGATCTATGTCGACGGTGGCTTCATGCGCGGCACCGACATCGTCAAGGCCATGGCGCTCGGCGCCAACGCGGTCGGTATCGGGCGATTGCAGGGGCTGGCGGTCGCGGCCGCGGGCGAGGAGGGCGTCGTTCGCATGCTCGAACTGCTCGCCGACGAGGTCACGCGGTGCCTCGGCCTGCTCGGCGTCTCGTCCTACGGCGAGCTCGACAGCAGCTATCTGGCCAAGGTCGATCCGATCGGCCGCCGTGCCTACGCCAGCGCCTTCCCCCTGCTCGACGAAGGCTACTGACGCCCGAGTGCCGTCGTCCGCTCGCGTCGGCGACCGCCGCGCCGGCACTCATTTGCCGACCCATCAGGCGCGCCCCATCCGGTTTCCAGCTCACGCAGATGCGCTGCCGTGAGGGGGCGGAGCCTTGCCGTCGTCCGGTCCCGCCCGCCGCGACCCTCTCCCGCGCGAATCGCATGGCTCGGCCGCGCCACGGCAGTTTGGTTAAGCGCTCATTACTGAAATAACTCAATAAATTCGAGTATTTAAACGAGTTGTTCAGACCGATTGGGTAATCTTAACATTAACAATGAAGTCATCATAACTCGGGCGATGAAGAATATGAACGTGGACGGAACACAGGTTAACAAAGTTTCTCCGCGTCGATTGGTCGCCTTCAAGGGGCTTATCTCGGCAGGCGCATGCCTTATTTGTTCCGGATTGCGCGTGCTCGAGAAGCGCACAACAAGATCAACAATGATGGGGATCGAGTCGTGATCAGTGCAACAGTGGCGTGCCGGGCAACAGGCGCGGGCTCCCGAGAGAGCCGGATTATCCTGATGAGGTTGCCCGACGATATAGCCATCGACAGCTCGGAAGAGATCGAGCCGAAGTCGTTGAGCCTGGAGTTCGAGGGGCGCAAGCGCGCCAAGCCGCAGCCGAACGAGATGGCCGAGCAGCAGATCAGCCCGTGGCTGCGCTGGTTCGCGTCGCAGAAGCCGGCGCCGCGGCGCGTCGAGCCCGGCATCGGTCGCGCCCAGCTTTATCGCAGCGAGGTGACGGCGGTCGCTCTCGTCAATCGCCAGATGCTGCGTACGAGCAGCCATTCCATCGGGGTGCTGTTCGTCGACGATGCGCCCGTGGTGCTTCAGGATGAAGCCGCTGGCGCCGTCGAGATCCCGCCCGGCCGCTATTATGTCGGCAGCGACATGCGGCTGGCGCGCGAGCAGACCTCCCAGACCTCGCAGGCCTCGCGACGCTCGAAGGGCAAGGGCAAGGGGCGCCGCGGCCGCCGCCGCCGCTGATCGCAGGCGCGATCGACGGCAGGGTGCGCGTCTGCGTCCACTACGGCTGAATGCAAGGAATTACCGGGCGGGCCGCCTTTCGGGGCGGCCCGTTTGCGTGCGCGTTGGTGCTCCCCGTCACGCCGGCACGGCGATGCCGGCCTGCTCGCAGGTGTTGGCGATGTCGGACACGGTGGCGCGTTGCAGATCGCGAGGGTGGCGCAGATCCTCGAACTGCGTGGCGCGATGCAGCGTCGTGCGATTGTCCCACATGACCAGGTCGTGCTGGCGCCAGCGGTGGCTGTAGACGAACTGGCGCTGCGTAGTGTGCGCCATCAGAGACTCGATGAGCGCCTGCCCCTCCTTTTCCGGAAGGCCGATGATGCGGCCGGCGTGCGAGGCGATGTAGATCGACTTGCGACCGGTCTCGGGGATGGTCCTGACCAGCACCTGGGGCACCGGCGGCATCTTCTTCCAGTCCTCCTCGTTGAACTCGAGAAAGCCGAGCTTGGCGCGCGAGTACATGATGGCATGCTCGGCGACGAGGCCATCGATGCGCTGCTTGAGATCGTCCGGCAGGGCGTCGTAGGCCGCGCGGCAGTCGGCAAACTCGGTCTGCCCGCCGATGGGCGGGATCACGCGGGCGTACAGCAGCGACGCCTGCGCCGGCACCTTCTTGAACGAGCTGTCGGCGTGCCAGAGCCGGTTGGCGAGCTTGTAGAGACGCTGCCAGCTGTCCTCCGCCCAGATCTTGTTCTCGGTGTTGAGGTTGGAGATGTCCGAAAGCTCCGGACGGATGCGCGTCTTGTTGCCGTGGCGCTCCTGGGTGAAGGATCGCTCCAAGGGGCCGAAGTTGGCGGCGAAGCCCAGGTGCTGATCCTGGTCGAGATGCTGGTTCGGGAAGATCAGCACGGCATACTTGAAGAACGCCTCCTTGATGGCGGCCAGGTCTTCGGCAGACAAGGGGCGGGAAAGGTCGACGTCTCCGATCTCAGCCACGAAATCCGGTGTCACCGGTGCAATGGCAATCGTCATGTGCCGCATCCTCCGACGGTCTGTTCGTTCCGCAAGTGGATCATACGGCGGATCGGCGCTCAAGCGTCCCGTGGGCGGATCGACCGTGACGGCGTCGCGCGAGCGATGACGTGACGTCGCGATGCGCGTTTTCGGTCGCCGCGGCGGGGTGCGTTGCGCACCGTCGCCCGCCCTGCGCCCGATGAACCGTTGATGAACGCTCCATTCAGTTCGAATTCAGTCGGCCGGCCCTAGCGTGAGAGCAACCCTGGATCGATACCTGACTTCCCCGGCGTGATCCTTCGGGGCGCAAGCACCAGGGTGGTTGCGCCCCGGTCTTCTTTTTCCGACATCTCCGACCTGCCGCTCCCCGCCGACGAC
>JAGRKR010000014.1:0-3370 GCA_020442225.1 Hyphomicrobiaceae bacterium
CAGCGTGCCCTTGGTCACGATGATCGACATGCTCTTGGCATTCTGGTCTTGCGTCTGGCTCATGGCTTCCTCCTCGCAATCATTTCAGCTCAACCCGGGCCGGCTCGGCGCGAGCGGCCCATTTCGCAGACCTCTTGCCGAGGTCCGCACTCCTCAATAGTCGGCCGGCCTCGAAATCGCCCGAACCAGCCATCCCAGCACCAGCGCCGCCAGGCCGATCGTCCAGAACGGCCATTGATTGCGGTAGAGCGCGCGATTGGCCGGATCGGCGAAGAGCACCGTCGGCTCGAAGCCGAGTACGCGCCCTGCTCCCTCGCACGCGAGGAAGAACACGCCGATCAGGAGCACCAGCGCTCCGAGCAGTCGGGCGAGCCCTCGCGCGCCCGACAAGCGAAGAATGATCGCCAGCACCAGTCCCGCGCCGGCTCCGAGCGCAAGGGGACGCATGAATGGCATCATGGCGCTCATCATATCGATCATTGTCTGCTTCATGTGTCCGCCTCCACGCCGCCTGGCGTCAAAGAATGCCCCTTACTTGATGCGGACGAAATCGCCCTTCGCACATACGCCCTTGTCGGTGCAGCCGTCGAGGCTCCACACGTCCGATGACTTCATTGTGAGCTTGGTCGTGTAGATGTCCTGGGTTGCGGGATGCGCCACCTTGCCGTGGAAGTCCGCGCCCTTCTTCTCGAGCTTGGAACGGATCATCTCCATGCCCTTGTTCTTCGGCCCGTCAATGACGGTGGCGCAAATGCCGGCACCCGAAGGATTGGTGGCGCACTCCTTCACCTCGACGGTGTAGTCGGTCCATTTCCACTTGCCGACCATGTCCTTCAACTCCACAGCCTGCGCCGGCTGAGGCACCATGGCCGCCAAACCGATCATCGCTGCAACGATTCCCGCCTTCTTGATCATGACGCTCGCTCTCCCTGAACATCGTGTGCGGAGGCTTCGCCGGATTTCCGGGCCTCTGCCAGCCTCCAACTTTCGGCCGGCACTTGGACCCGTCCCTGCACGGCCTATGGCCTGCCGCTCCGCCCTTCTAGGCAACTAAGCATAGCAGCTTTATCTATATTCGAATATTCGAAAGAGACGATTCAAAGGGCCATGCCGGCCGAGGCCACAACCCGTTGCGCGCGAACCGGCGGCCAGGACTGTCGGTGCCGCGGGCCAGCTAGTGGTCCTGCCGGAGCACCGTCGTGGAGTAGATTTCCGAGGGCTTACGCACGAGGTCGAAGCCGACGCGCACGCTCATGATCAGCACCAGCAGCGCCAGGAGCGCGCGCAATTGCTCGCCTTTGAGGCGGGCGCCGACGCGAGCGCCGATCTGCGCGCCGATGACCCCACCGAGGATCAGCAGTGTCGCCAGAAGAATGTCGACGCTGTGGTTGATGGAGGCCTGCAGCAGCGTTGTCAGAGCGCCGACGAACACGATCTGAAACGCCGAGGTCCCGATCGCGACAGAGGTGCGCATCCTCAGGAGATAGACCATGGCGGGGACCAGCACGAAGCCGCCACCGACACCCATGATCGCCGTCATCAGGCCGACGAAAACGCCGATGACGGCCGGCGGTATCATGCTCATGTAGAGCTTCGAGCGGCGGAACCGCGTCTTGAACGGCAGCCCCTGGATCCAAGTGTGGCCGTAGGAGCCGCGCGCCGAGCCGGTCGTGCCGCTCGACTTCACCCACGCGGACACGCTCTCGATGAACATCGCGGCGCCGATGACGCCGAGCAGAACGAAATAGCTGAGGCCGATCACGAGATCGAACTGTCCGATCTGGCGAAGGAGCGCAACGCTCCAGACGCCCAGGATCGAGCCGACGAAGCCGCCGAGCAGCAGGATGAAGCCCATCTTGGCGTCGACGTTGCCGCGGAACCAATGCACATAAGCGCTGGATACCGATGTCGCCACAGCCTGGTTGGCGCCGGTCGCGATGGCCACCTCGGTCGGAATCCCGAGCATGATGAGAAGCGGCGTCATGAGAAAGCCGCCACCGACGCCGAACAGTCCCGAGAGAAAGCCGACGGCCCCGCCGGCTCCAGACAGGATCAATGCGTTTGCCGTGACCTCGGCGACCGGAAAATAGACCGGGAACAGTATATCGGACATGTCTTGTCGGTATCCGGGCCGGCGCGTCGCAGCGCTGAGCGGCCGATAAATGCGCCCTTCGGAAACTCTGCTCAAATCGCGACCGAGAGGCGTCGCCCTTCACGTACCGGCTTGCGCCATTGTCAGCAAGCCCCTTCGCAGGACAAAGCGACGCTGAGCCGGCTCAGCTCACGACGTCGTAGGCATGCAGCTCGGCGCCATTGCCCCGCAGCCAGAGCCGCGCCTCTTCCATGCGCGGCATGGTCATGCGCACCAGTTCCCAGAAGCGGGGGCCGTGATTCATCTCGGCGAGATGGGCGACCTCGTGCGCCGCCACGTAATCGAGCACCAGCGAAGGCGCGAGAACGAGACGCCAGGAGAACGACAGCACGCCATTGGACGAGCAGGAGCCCCAGCGCGTCGCCTGATCACGCACCGCGATACGCCGCGGCCGCAGGCGCAGATTTCGGGCATGCCATTGCACGCGCGCGTCCAGATCGGCCCGGGCTTCGGCGATCAGCCAGTCTTTGAGCCGCCGCGCGGCATGCTCTGCCTTCCCTGTGACGTGAAGCTCGCCGCCGGCCTCCGTCGCGACCACCTCGACGACTTTCATCAAGCGCTGAGGGCCTACGAAGCGCAGGGTGTGGAGCGCGCCACGGAACGGGATGACCGTACCATCGGCGAAGGGTGTCACGGCCGGCAGCTTGTCGAGATGCTCGCGCACCCAGTCGAGGTGAGCAGCCAGGAAGCGGTTAGCCTCGGACAGCCCACAGCGCATTGGCATGGTCACGATCACGGCGCGACGCGTGGGACTGACGCGCACCGTGAGGCGCCGGGCTGCAGGATGTCGGCGGATCTCGACGGGTGCAGCCAAACCTGCGACCGTCAGGTCCTGGTGGTCTGCGCCGACCTGCTGAGCCGAGGATCGCATACCTTCTCCTCGCGACTGCGGATGACGACGGTCTTGCCGCTGCTGTCCTGGCTGGCGCGCACGAAAGCGGCGATACGGGGCGCGATGTCCCGCCGGAATCTCGAGCCGTTGAAGATGCCGTAGTGCCCGACCTTGGGCGCTTCGAAATGCAGGCGCCGGTGGTCCGGGATGCTCGGGCAGATCCCATGGGCGGCGGCGCATTGACCGAGCCCGGTGATGTCGTCCTTTTCGCCCTCGACCGTCATCAGGGCGACGCGCCGTATGGCGGACGTGTCGACCTTGCGCCCCCGGTGCATCATCTCTCCGCGTGGCAGCGAATGGCGCACGAACACCGTATCGATGGTCTG
>JAGRKR010000014.1:3496-10885 GCA_020442225.1 Hyphomicrobiaceae bacterium
TTCATGGTCATGAACCCCGTGAGTTGCAGGAAGCCCGGATAGACGCGACGGCCGAAGCCCGGATTGGGCCAGGGAACGTGCGTGATGACGTTGCGCGAGAACCAGGCCGTGCCGCGCCGCTCCGCCAGCCGGTTGACCGCGGTCGGCGAGATGCGTGTATCGACCGGCCCACCCATGAGGATCATGCTGTGGGGCGCGCACGGATCGCCCTCCTCCTCCATCAGCGCGACGGCGGCGAGCACCGGCACCGAGGGTTGGCACACGGCCAGGACATGCGCGTCGCCACCGAACATGGCGAGCATGTCGCGGATATAGTCGACGTAATCGTCCAGATCGAAGGCTCCGGCCATGGCCGAAACCATGCGCGCGTCCTGCCAATCGGTGATGTAGACCTCGTGGCTCGGCAGCAAGGTCTCGACCGTGCCACGCAGCAGCGTGGCGAAATGGCCGGACATGGGCGCGACGATGATGACCCGTGGATCGTTTCGCTCGACGCCCGCAGGCAGCTCACGCCGGAAGTGCACCAGCCGGCAGAACTCGCGATCCCACACGATCTCCTCGGTCACCTCCACCGTCTCGCCGTCGACCACGGTGTCGTGGATCAGGAACGACGGCTTGCCGTAGCGGCGCGTGGTCCGCTCGAAGACCTCGCAAGCGGCGACCGCGCCCCGACCGACGGCGGTGTGCCGAAACGGATTGAAAGGATTGTTGAAGAACAGCCTGCATGAGTCGGCTGCAGCTCGCGCTGGCCGAAACGCTGCATGGCTCAGCTCGTACCAGTGGTAGAGCACAGCCGCGAATCCCCCGGTTATTGTCCCTCGGGCCCGCTCGCGTCGGCAACCATGTCTAGCAGCAGCGTGTGTTGTCTCGTTTGGCCGCCATCCGAACGGGCTCTGTATCCACCCGTGACAGTAGAGACTGGACTGATTCCCTTCAATATAAAAGCCTTGTGTCAGTGAACGACCTTCGCCAACCCCTCGGCCAGGGCCTTCGGCGTGATGCCGTAGCGGAAGTGAGTGACGAACTTTCCCGAGGGGTCCATGAGGTAGGTGATGGCGCTGTGGTCAATCGTGTAGCCACTGGTGAGCTTCTTGTCCTCGACCTTGGCATAATAGACTCGGTAGGCGCGAGCGACGGCACGCACCTGCTCGGGCGTGCCGGTCAGCCCGACGAGGCGGGGGTGAAAACTCGCGACGTAGAGCTTGAGCTGAGCCGGCGTATCGCGCTCGGGATCGACCGAGATGAACACCGGCGTGATGCGCTTGCCCTTGTCGCCGAGCAGATCGAGTGCGCCCGCCATCACCTGAAGGCCGCCCGGACAGACGTCGGGGCAATAGGTGAAGCCGAAGGTGACGAGCATGTACTTGCCGCGGAAATCGCGATCGCTCACCGTCTTCCCCTGGTGATCGACCAGTGTGAACGGACCGCCGACGCGCGCCTGTCCGTACTCCTTGATCCGTGGCGCCCCGGCCAGGAGGAACGAGCGCGCCTCGGGCAGCACAGCCAGTGCGGCCGCCGCACCGAAGGTGAAGCAGGCGACGATCACGGCAACAAGCCGAAGACGCATGTGGAGGCGGCCTCCTGCCGGGCTGCGTGGGCGTCGTACGTCCCGGCGTACGCGCACCTATTCTCCGAGCTGCACCAGCGTCCCGTTGGCGCGAGCGCTGCGGAGCATCTGAGCGAATATCATGGCCCCCGCGGAAAGATAGATGGCATTGAGTAGCAGCGCCACGACCATCGACCAGGCATCGAACACCTGCGCGGCGAGCAAACTCCTCATGCCCTCGAAGACATGGGTCGGCGGCAAGGCCAGCGCCACCGGTTGCAGCCATGCCGGCAGCGTCGCCACGGGATAATAGACGCACGCCACCGGCAACAGCACGAACACGACGAGCCAGGCAAAACCTTCCGCGCCGAGGCCATAGCGCAGCACCGCGCCTGTCGCCACGAGGCCCAGCGCCCAGGCCGTCAGCATCAGGTTGGCGAAGAACGCCGCGAAGGCGAAACCGAGGACGAGCAGATTGAAGCCGAAGAACAGGTAGGCCAGCACCGCGACCGGCACCAGGGCGATCGCCAGGCGGATGAGGCTGACCAGCATGAGCGCCGCTACCAACTCCCATGGCCTCAGCGGACTCATCAGGAGGTGCCCCAGGTTGCGCGACCAGATCTCCTCGAGAAACGACACGGAGAAGCCGAGCTGCCCCCGCACCAGGATGTCCCACAGCAGCACCGCCCCGATCAGCAGACCCGCGGCCTTCGCGTAATAGTTGGTGGTCTCGGCCAGATGCCGTTGCATGAGGCCCCACATCAGCATCTGCACGAGCGGCCAGTAGATGAGCTCCGCGATGCGCGGCCAGGACGAGCGTATGACGTACCAGTAGCGCAGCACCATGGCCCAGATCCGCCGCAGCGAGGCGCGCGGACCGAATTGTTCGAGAGCTCGAGTCCGGCCGCCCATGACTGCTCCTATGTACCGCTCTTGGCCCCGCCGTCCCGGCGGCGGGCGATGTCGAGAAACACCTCCTCGAGGTTGGCGCGCCCATATTCTTTCACGAGCCCCTGCGGCGAGGCGTCGGCGACGATGCGTCCGCGCTCGAGCATCAGCACCCGGTCGGCGAGCCGCTCGACCTCCGCCATGTTGTGAGAGGCCAGAACGACGGTGGCCGCCCGTCGCTCGCAGTACGTCTGGAGATGCGAGCGCACCCAGTCGGCGGTGTCGGGATCGAGCGAGGCCGTCGGCTCGTCGAGCAACAGCACCTCCGGCTCGTTCAGGAACGCCTTCGCCAAGCTGGCCCGCGTCTTCTGGCCTGCCGAGAGCTTGCCGTGCGGCCTGTCGAGCAGCTCCCCGAGCCGCAGCTCGTCAGCAAGCGTGGCGACGCGAGCGGAGAGATCGGCCACGCCGTAGAGCCGACCGAACACCTCGAGATTCTGCCTGACCGTCAGCCGCATGGGCACATCGACATACGGGCTCTCGAAGTTCATGCGGTGAAGGACCTTGCTGCGCTCCCGGGCCATGTCGTGGCCGAGCACGCGCGCGGCGCCCGACGTCGGCGTCACCAGCCCCATCAGCATGGCGATCGTGGTCGTCTTGCCTGCACCGTTGCCGCCGAGCAGCGCCGTGATCGAGCCCGCCGCCAGCACGAAGCTCAGGTCGTCGACGGCGACGACATCGCCGAACACCTTGCGCAGATGCGCGACCTCGACCGGAGGGGTGCCGCCCGCCTGTCGGAACGTGGAACCTGCCGTGTCATCTTGCATGCCGACAGTCAAAGTCGCGCCTCTCGAGATCCAGGCCGACGGCAAGCCGCCCATCGCGCCGCACTTCTGGTCAGGGCCGGCAATTTGGGCTAGGAAGCGGATATCGACAAGTTCGAACGTGCAAGGCTGCGCGCCGCAGCCGCAGGAGCTCCGATAGTGTCGTCATGCCGACATCCGGCCGAGTGAGATCGACCGAGAACGAAAGCCGTTTGAGGTTGCAGACGATCGTGCGGCTGCGCTGGTTCGCGGTCGCCGGGCAGCTGTTCGCCATCGCGCTCGTTTATTTCGGTCTGGGCTACGAGCTGCCGGCCGGCATCTGTCTGGCCGTGATTGCACTGTCCGCCTGGCTCAACGTGTACCTGCGCATCCGCTATCCCGTCCGCCACCGGCTGTCGGCAGCGTTTGCCATGTCGCTGCTCGCCTACGACACGCTCCAACTCGCCCTCCTGCTCTATCTCACGGGCGGCATCGAAAACCCCTTCACACTGCTGATCGTGGCCCCCGTCATCGTGTCGGCTGCCTCCCTGCCGGCGCGCAACACCGTCTTCCTCGGCGTGCTCGCCCTGACGGCCACCGCGCTGCTGATCAACTATGGCCGCCCCCTGCCATGGCGCGCCGGCGAAGCACTGACGCTGCCGCTCCTCTACAAGTACGGGATCTTCGCCGCGGTGGCTTGCGGCATGACCTTCCTGGCGCTCTACGCCTTCCGCCTCTCGAAGGAATCGCGCCAGATGAGTGCCGCGCTGGCGGCGACCGAGACCGTGCTGGCGCGGGAGCAGAAGCTGCACGCGCTCGACGGTCTCGCCGCCGCCGCCGCTCACGAGCTCGGCACGCCGCTCTCGACCATCGTCGTCGTGACCAAGGAGCTGGAGCGCGAGGTGCCGCCAGACTCCCCGCTCGCCGAAGATATCAAGCTCCTGCGCAGCCAGGCCCAGCGCTGCCGCGAGATCCTGCAGAAGCTGACCCGACAGCCTTCCGAACAGGACCCGCACCATACGAGCCTGCCGGTCACGCAGCTCATCGAGGAGGCCGCCGAGCCCTACCACGCCTTCGGCGCGAGGCTCAGGCTGTCGGCCCATCCCGCCGACGGCACCATCGGACCGGCCGCCGCCGAGCCGGTGTGCGAGCGCCTGCCCGGCGTCATCTACGGTCTCGGAAATTTCATCGAGAACGCCGTCGACTTCGCCGCCGCCAAGGTCGAGGTGACCGCCGTATGGACCGAGTCCAACGTCACGGTGACCGTCAGCGACGACGGACCCGGCTTTCCGCCGGACGTCATGGACGCCTTGGGCGAGCCCTACGTCACCACGCGCCCGCCGCGCGCCGGGCGATCGCGCGGAGCCACCGACACCTCGGGGCTGGGACTCGGCTTCTTCATCGCCAAGACGCTGCTCGAACGCTCGGGCGCCCAGGTCGAGCTGTCCAACCGCGAGCCGCCCGCACACGGCGCGATCGTCACCGTGACGTGGCCGCGCAGCCAGTTCCACTTGCCCCCGCAACCGCGCCCGCTCGCTGCCGAAGCGGCGGCGCCAGCCGGCACGATCGCCCCTTCGCCGTCAAGCTAAGGCAAATCCCTTGTTCAGCGTTAACGAATGAAAGCGCGCTTGGCTTGTCGCACCAAGGCTAGTAAGTACTTGGCATAGCGAATTGCAGGACCCGGGCGGTTGGAGTGTGCGAGCTACTCTTCGATTACGCTCCGAAGGTCCAGAGGACAGTGAAAGTGACCGAAGATCTTTCGTATCAACCCGACGAGCTGCCTGAAGACCGCTCGCTCATCATCGTAGACGACGACCGGGCCTTCCTCGCCCGTCTGGCGCGCGCCATGGAGATCCGCGGCTTCGAAGTCCGCACGGGCCACTCTGTATCGGAGGGCCTCGACCTCATCCGGCAGAAGGCGCCTGCGTTCGCAATCGTCGACATGCGCCTCGAGGACGGCAATGGCCTCGACGTGATCGCCGAGCTGGCGCGCCTCAGCCCCGCCTCGCGCACGGTCGTGCTCACCGGCTACGGCAACATCGCCACCGCCGTGTCGGCCGTGAAACTCGGAGCCGTGGACTATCTGGCGAAGCCCGCCGACGCCGACGACGTGGTCGACGCCCTGCTGGCGCCGCCCGACCAGAAGGCGCCGCCGCCCGAGAACCCCATGTCGGCCGATCGCGTCCGCTGGGAGCATATTCAGCGCGTCTACGAGCTGTGCAATCGCAATGTCTCGGAGACGGCGCGCCGGCTCAACATGCATCGGCGCACGCTGCAGCGCATCCTCGCCAAGCGGGCGCCCAAGTAGCACGACAGTAGCCGACGATCGCCCGAGCAGGCTGCGCCGGCCCAGACGCGCCGACGCATTCACAGCCACGTTCGCGGCGATCTATGGATACCGGCCGCGGGGATCGCAGATGGCCGCGAGCCGGTTGGCCGCTGCCGTTGCAAACCGCAGCGTCACTGCCTTGCGGCGTGCACCCGCCAGACGATGCTCGGGCGCGTCGCGCACCACCTCTCCGCCATAGCGATCCGCCAGAACGAGGCCGGTGTCGGCGGGAAGAATCTCGCTTGGGAAATCGACGGCAACAGCGAAGAAGAAGCGATCGCAGAAGTCCCGGTACTCCGGCCATTTCTGGTCGGAACGAAAGTCCTCGACGCTCGATTTGATCTCGACGATCCAGAGCTCACCGCTCGCCGACAGCCCGACGACGTCGGCCCGCCGGCCGGTGGCAAGCACCAGCTCCGTCACGCTGGCGCACCCCTGCAACGCGAGCAGCCTGACGACACCGCGCTGGATCTCACGCGCGCGCTCCGACTGTCGGCCATCGAGCGGCGGCGGTTCGGGGAGCCCGCTCGGCACGCCCATCTCATTCTCGCCCATGTTCGTCGCAACCCTGGCGTCGCGCTGGCACCGCAGGGGTGGTCATCGCGTTCCTGCACCTCTATATACAGCGCTTGAACGGACTGGAGTAAACCATGCTCGCACGAGATTCCGGGAATGCCGGGTGCGAGGCGTGTGATCGCGTCTCAGTGCCTGTTCTGCGCCAACGGCTGTTCGCCACGCGGCGCCTGTCCAGCGAACTGGCAGCGCCGCTCTCGCCGGAGGACCAGACGGTTCAGGCGATGGACGACGCCAGCCCGACGAAGTGGCACCTCGCTCACACGACTTGGTTCTTCGAGACCTTCGTGCTCAAGCCGCACTTGCCGGGCTATCGGCTGTTCGACGAACGGTTCCCCTATTGCTTCAACTCCTATTACGAGGCGGCCGGCCCGCGACATCCGCGCCCCTATCGCGGGTTGCTGACGCGGCCGTCGGCTGCCGAGGTCGCCGACTATCGCAGCCACGTCGACGAAGGGCTCGACAGGCTGCTTTCCGGCCTCGGCGAGGAGATTGATCTCGCCGGCCTGATCGAGCTCGGCATCAATCACGAGCAGCAGCACCAGGAACTCCTGCTCACCGACATTCTGAGCCTCTTCGCGGCGAACCCCCTGCGGCCGGCATATCGGGCAGCGAGCGGACCGGATTGCCAGCCGCGCCCGACGACCGCGACGACCGGCCGCGACTGGCTGTCCTTCGCCGGCGGCATTCACAGCGTCGGCCACACGGGCGCGGGCTTCACCTATGACAACGAAGGCCCCAGTCACGAACAGCTCCTGCGTCCTTTCCGTCTGCAAAGCACGCTCGTCACCAACGCCGACTGGCTCGCCTTCATGACCGACCGCGGCTACGAGACGGTCGAGCACTGGCTCGCCGACGGCTGGGCGACCGTGCGCCGCGAAGGATGGCAAGCGCCGCTCTACTGGGAAAAGCGCGAGGGCGCGTGGCTGAGGATGACGCTCGACGGGCTGCTGCCGGTCGAGCCCGCAGCACCCGTCTCGCATATCAGCTACTACGAGGCCGATGCCTTCGCTCGCTGGGCCGGCAAGCGTCTGCCGACCGAGTTCGAATGGGAGGCGGCGGCCGCCGAGGCGACCGAGGAGAATACGCTCGCAACCGGCGCCCTGCGTCCGCGCGCGGCCCAACCGGGACCATCCCGGACGCCGCGGCAGATGCTGGGAGACGTGTGGGAGTGGACGCAGAGCGCCTATGCCCCTTATCCGGGCTTCCGGGCGTCGGCCGGCGCCATCGGCGAGTACAACGGCAAGTTCATG
>JAGRKR010000130.1 GCA_020442225.1 Hyphomicrobiaceae bacterium
TGCATCCCGACCAAGGCGCTGCTCCGCTCGGCCGAGGTCTATCATCTCATGACCCACGCCAAGGACTATGGGCTGGCCGCCACGGGCGTGTCGGTCGATCCGGCGGCCGTCGTCGCACGCTCGCGCGGCGTTTCCAAGCGGCTCAACGACGGCGTCGGCTTTCTGCTGCGCAAGAACAAGGTGAGCGTCGTCTGGGGCGAGGCGCGCATTGTCAAGCCGGGCGAGGTCGTGGTCGCCGCCAGCCGCAAGGCGCCGGTGCAGCCCGCCCATCCCGTGCCCAAAGGCGTGCTCGGCACGGGCACCTACAAGGCCAAGCACATTATCGTCGCCACGGGCGCTCGCCCGCGCGTCGTGCCGGGTCTGGAGCCGGACGGCAAGCTGGTGTGGACCTACTTCGAGGCGATGGTGCCGAAGGAGTTGCCGAAGTCGCTTCTGGTCGTTGGCTCGGGCGCCATCGGCATCGAGTTCGCATCGTTCTATCGCACGCTCGGTGTCGAGGTGACGGTCGTCGAGCTACTGCCGCAGATCCTGCCGGTCGAGGACCACGAGATCGCCGAGCTGGCACGCAAGCGGTTCGAGAAGCAGGGGATCAGGATCATGACCGGCGCCAAGGTCGCCGGCCTCGAGCGCAAGACCGATAGTGTCGTGGCGACCATCGAGGGAAGCGACGGCAAGACGACGGCGGCGGAATTCGCCCGCGTCATTTCGGCGGTCGGCGTGGTCGGCAACGTCGAGGGCCTCGGGCTCGAGGAGCTCGGCGTCAGACTCGAGCGCGGCACCGTCGTCACGGACGGCCTCGGGCGGACCAGCGTGGCGGGCATCTATGCCATCGGTGACGTCGCCGGGCCGCCCATGCTGGCGCACAAGGCGGAGCACGAGGGCGTCATCTGCATCGAGACCATCAAGGGCCTGCCGACGCACGCCATGGACAAGCTCAAGATCCCCGGCTGCACCTATTGCCATCCCCAGATCGCGAGCGTGGGCCTGACGGAGCGCCGCGCCAAGGAGGAGGGGCGGGAGATCCGGATCGGGCGCTTCCCGTTCATGGGCAACGGCAAGGCCATCGCCCTCGGCGAGCCCGATGGCCTGGTAAAGACGATCTTCGATGCAAAGACGGGGCAGCTACTGGGCGCACACATGATCGGCGCCGAGGTCACCGAGCTGATCCAGGGCTATGTGGTCGCCATGCAACTCGAGACGACCGAGGAGGACCTGATGCACACGGTCTTCCCGNNCCGACGCTGTCGGAGATGATGCACGAGAGCGTGCTCGACGCCTACGGCAGGGTGATCCACGCCTGATGGGAGTCGCGACGCCCGCCCGGCAGCCGCCGCGGCGTGATCGCGCACTTTGAGCGGTCGATCGAGGAGCGGGCGAGCGGGCATCAGCCGCGGCGAGCGGGTCTTGCCCGCCGCGACTCGATGGCGAACTACTTGCGTTCGCTTTCGATCTGCTCGACGGCCGATGCCAGCATGGCCGACATGGCTTCGCGGATGTCGCTGTCGCTGATGCTCAGGCTCTTTGCGTCGAAGTCCTTGCGCAGCTTGCGGAAGACATCGTCGTCACCCTTTTCTTCGAGATCTGCGCGCTGCACTGCTTTCACGTAGGCCGCGATCTCCTCCTCGCCGGAGATGCCGAGTTTTTCTGCGGCCCAGCGGCCGATCAATCGGTTTCTGCGGGCTTCGGATTTGAATTTGAGCTCCTGATCGTGAGCGAATTTCTTCTCGAATGCTTTCTCACGCTCGTCGAAAGTCGTCATTTATCACCTCTGTTGCCGAATGCCGCGTCAGCCGACGGGGTCCCCGATGATGTCTCGAGCGCTGGCTTCAGCGCTCCTGCGTACCGGCATGCACCGGCTCCCGCCGCTCGGTCCCCGGGGAAGGACGTCCGAGGCTCCGACAGCAGGCACGTCGCCAGCCTGACGGATAGCCGTGACGCCGCGACAAATCAATTGGGCATGACTGTGGGCGCCGGCAAGGCTGGCAGGTGCTGATGATTGTAACACAAGGCCGCTTCGGATAGTGTCGAGCCGATTGCTCGGCGGGTTTTTGTTGCGATGCCGCGACAGCGGTGTTGCGCCTGCGAAGAGTCGTGCACGAGGGCGTGGGCGAGCCCGAAACGCCCCAAGCTTCTGGACACAAGAGGACTACGGTATGAACAGGCGGCGTCGTGTATACGAGGGCAAGGCCAAGGTTCTCTACGAGGGACCGGAGCCGGGGACGCTTGTGCAGCATTTCAAGGACGACGCGACGGCCTTCAACAACAAGAAGCACGCGCTCATCGAGGGCAAGGGCGTCCTCAACAACCGCATCTCCGAATACATCTTCACCCACATGAACCGGATCGGCATCCCGACCCATTTCATCCGC
>JAGRKR010000131.1 GCA_020442225.1 Hyphomicrobiaceae bacterium
TCGCCGGTCCCCGGGCGCACGATCTCGACGATCGTGCCCTCATTGACGATCAGCCCCTCGCGCGCCTCGCTCTCGTAGGCGACGACGCCCAGCTCCGCCGTCGCGTAGGCCTGCAGCACCTCGACGCCGCGCGCGCGGTATTCCTCGCGCAGCGATGGGAAGAGTGCGCCGCCTGAGACCAGAGCCTTGCTGATGGAGCGGATCGGACGGCCACTGTCCCCGGCCTTGTCCATGAGGATCTTCAAGTAATCGGGCACGCCGATGTAGCCGGTCGGCTTCAGGTGCCCGATCGCCTCGAGCTGTTGCTCGGTATTGCCGGGACCGGCAGCGATGACCACAGCGCCGAGCGCGCGGGCGCCCGAATCGAGGATCCAGCCACCGGGGGTCAGGTGATAGGCAAAGGTGTTGAGGACCATGTCTCCTCGACGGAAGCCCGCGGCATGCAGCGCGCGCGCGGCGCGCCACCAGTCGGACGCCAGTCCTTCCGGCTCGAAGATCGGGCCAGGGGAGACGAAGACGCGGCCGAGACGCCCCGTCTCGGTCGTGGCGAAGCCACCGAACGGCGGCTCCGCGGCCTGCCGGGCCTTGAGCTGGTCTTTGCGCAAGAGCGGCAGGCGGGCCAGCGCGGCGCGGCTCGTCACTGCCGCCAGATCGGCGCCGGCAAGGTGCGCCGCCCAGCCCGGACACTCACTCACGGCGCGCCGGAGAAGATCGGGCAGCAGGGAGAATTGCGAGTGCTCACGGGTCTGCGTGGCCCGCGTCTCGAGCGTGTCGTAGTACGTCGTCGTCATGGTGCACCGATGTCACGGGTTTTCGACGCCGGCTGCCGCGAAGCCTGAGACCGGCAGGCGTGCCGCGGCTCCGCTCCTGCGCGCCCGGCTCACGCCAGCCAGCGCTTGCGCCGCTTGTAGTGCTTCAGGTTGCGGAACGATTTGCGCTCGCCGCCGGTGATGCCGAGATAGAACTCCTTGACGTCGGCGTTCTCGCGCAGATCGGCAGCTTCGCCGTCGAGCACCACACGCCCGTTCTCGAGAATGTAGCCGTAGCTCGCATAGCGTAGCGCGATATTGGTGTTCTGCTCGGCCAGGAGCACCGAGACGCCCTGCTCGACGTTGATGCGCTTGACGATCTCGAAGATCAGCTCGACCAGTTGCGGCGCGAGCCCCATCGACGGCTCGTCCAGCAGCACCATCTTCGGCTTGGACATCAAGGCGCGGCCGATGGCGCACATCTGTTGCTCGCCGCCGGATATATAGCCGGCAAGGCTCGCGCGCCGCTCCTTGAGGCGCGGAAAATAGCCGTAGACCATCTCGAGGTCCCGCCGGATCGCCGCCGAGCCGTCACGCCGCGTGAAGGCGCCGGTCATCAGGTTTTCCTCGACGGTCAGATGGCCGAAGCAGTGCCGTCCCTCCATGACCTGGATGCAGCCGCGCTTCACCAATTCGTCAGGCGTCAGCGATTGCACCTGCGCGCCGTCGAACGTGATCGTGCCCTTGGTCACTTCACCGCGCTCGGCGTTGAGGAGGTTGGAAATGGCGCGCAGCGTCGTGGTTTTGCCGGCGCCATTGCCGCCGAGCAGCGCCACGATGCGGCCCTGCGGGACGGCGAGCGACACGCCCTTCAGCACGAGCACGACGTGGTTGTAGATCACCTCGATGTTGTTGACGACGAGGATCGAGGGTGGCGTTGCCGCCACCCTCTCGCCTTCAGCCGGGCTCAGCTGTGCCTGCATGCCCATCCTCACTTGCAGTCGCGAGGCGTGATCTTCGCCTCCTTGGCGTACTTTTCGGCATCCTCCTTGATGAGCTTGCCGACGACGTCGCGATCGGGCTCATAGTACTTGGATACCTGCTTGAACCCCTTGCCATCCCACTGCTGCAGGGCGACGAGGCCCGGACCCTCGTGGTTGGCGCAGGTGATCTTGATCGGATAGGTGAAGTCCTTGAGGCCAAGCTCCTCGAGCCGCTTCGCGTCGACCGCGAGCGCCTCGAAGCCGTCACGCACGTGCGTCGCCTTGACCTCCTTGGTCTTGTGGATCTCCATGGCCTTGCGAATGGCCTCGGCGGTCCACATGGCAGCCACGAGGCCACGATTGTAGAGCACCTCGCCGATACGCGGCTTGAAGGAGGGATCGACCGCCTTGCCGCGATCGTAGACGAACTTGATGATGTCCTGGTGCGCCTTCCACTTGGCGCCTACGCCGTGGAACATGCCGGAGAGGTAGCCCTTGGCACCTGCGCCGGCCGGCTTGACGTCGTTCTCGGAACCCGACCACCAGACGCCGATCATGCGGTCCATCTTGAAGCGGATCGAGACGGCTTCCTTGATCGAGACCTGGTTCATCACGCCCCAGCCCCACAGCAGCAGCCAATCCGGCTTCTCACTGCGGATGCGCAGCCACTGCGACTTCTGCTCCTGACCGGGATGGTCGACGGCGATGGAGACGAACTTGAAGCCGTGCTTCTTGGACAGCTCCTCGAGCGTGCGGATGGGCTCCTTGCCGTAGGCGGAGTTGTGGTAGAGCAGGTAGATCTTCTTGCCCTTCAGCTTGTCCATCCCGCCTTCTTTTTCGCCGATGTACTTCACGAAGACAGAAGCCTGGCTCCAGTAGGTGGCGGGGAAGTTGAAGATCCATTTGAAGATGCGTCCATCGGCGGCGGACGTGCGGCCGTAGCCCATCGAATGGATGGGGATCTGGTCGGCCGAGGCCTTGGGGATGAGCTGGTAGGTGATGCCGGTCGAGAGCGGCTGATACATCAGCGCGCCGGAGGGGGCCGTCCCCTTGGTCTTCTCGTAGCACTCGACGCCCTGCTGCGTGTTGTAGGCCGTCTCGCACGGGACGATCTTGATCTTCACGCCGTTGATGCCACCGTCACGCTCGTTGAGCATGGTGTAGTAGTCGGCCATGCCGTTGGCGTAGGGAATGCCGCTCGGGGCATAGGCGCCCGTGCGGTAGTCGAGCGACGGCAGGACCAGCTCGTAAGCTCCGGCCGCGCCGGCCGCGAGGCCGGTGGCGAGCGCCCCGAGGGCTGCCGTCAGTATCGTCTTTCTCAAACGCATTTTTTTCCTCCCTTACCAAAGGTTGGTTACGTCACGTCCTGTCCCTCCGCCCCGTCGAGAGGCGGTGCCGCCCCACATCAGTGCGGGAACGGCCAGAGCCTCAGCTTCTCCTTCACGATCTGCCACAGCCGAGCCAGGCCGTGCGGCTCCACGATGAGGAAGAAGATGATGAGGGTGCCCATGAACATGATCTCCACATGCTTGGCGAACACCGCCGTCATCTGGAACCAGTCGACGAGCACGTTCTTGAGCGCAATCGGCATGACCACCAGGAACCCGGCTCCCAGGAAGGCCCCGAGAATGGTGCCGAGGCCACCGATGATGACCATGAAGAGGATGTCGAACGATCGCTGGATGCCGAAGGTCTCGCCCGCCTCGGCGGCGCCGAGCAGGATCATGAAGATCATGGCGCCGGCCACGCCGACGTAGAACGAGCTCACCCCGAAGGCGAGCAGCTTGGTCTGCAGCGGACGGATGCCGATGAGCTCGGCGGCGATGTCCATGTCACGGATGGCCATCCACGAGCGGCCGAGGTTGCCGCGCACGATATTCTTCGCGGCGAGCGTCAGCAGCACGACGACGGAGAGCGCGAACAGATACTTGACCGCCGGATCCGCCTTCGGTCCCGTGACGAGCACGCCGAACATCGTCCGCGGCGGCACCGTGATCTGGCCGGTGTCGCTGTAGTTGCGCAACCAGCCCCACTTGTAGAAGAGCCAGACGAGAAAGAACTGCGCCGCCAGCGTCGCCACCGCGAGATAGAACCCCTTGATGCGGAGGCTCGGCAGACCGAACAGGATGCCGACGAACGCCGTCACCAGGCCGGCCAGAAGGAACACGATGAAGAGATTGAGATCCGGGAACGACGTGGTCAGCTTGAAGGCCGTGTAGGCACCGACGCCGAGGAACGCGCCCGTACCGAGCGAGATCTGTCCGCAATAGCCGGTCAGGATGTTGAGGCCCATGGCCGCCAGTGCGTAACAGAGGAACGGCAGCAGGACGGCGTTGGCATAGTAGTCGTCGATCCGCGGCACGATGGAGCGCAGCACGGGAATGCCATCGACGACCCGAGCCACGCCCTCGAGCGAGACGATGCCGACGGCGAACGCCAGGATGACGAAGGCCAGCACGAGATTGCGATCCTGCAGGATCGGGAAGATCGCCTGATCCGCAGCATAGGACGTCTTGAACTGGCCGGCCTCGCGATAGAACACGGGATCGCTCTCCTACGCTCTCAGATGCGCTCGATGATCTTTTCGCCGAACAGCCCCTGTGGCCTCACCAGCAGGAACATCAGCGCCAGCACGTAAGCGAACCAGTTCTCGATGGCGCCGCCGACGAGCGGGCCGAAGAACACTTCCGCAAGCTTCTCGCCGAGGCCGATGATGAGGCCGCCGATGATGGCGCCCGGAATGGACTCGAAACCGCCGAGGATCAGCACCGGCAGCGCTTTCAGGGCGATCAACGACAGCGAGAACTGGATGCCGGACTTCGAGCCCCACATCACGCCGGCGACCAGCGCCACGACGCCGGAGACCGTCCACACGATCACCCAGATCGTGCGCAACGAGATGCCGACGGACAGCGCCGCCTGATGATCGTCGGCCACGGCGCGCAGCGCCCGCCCGATGCGCGTCTTCTGGAAGAAGATCGCCAGGACGACCACGAGCACCGTCGCGACCACGGCCGCCACGAGTTCGAGCTTCTCGACATAGAGCCCCGTCACCCTTTCGATCGTCTCGCTGCCACCGAACGGCAGCCCGAGATCGAGCGTCTTGACGTCGGAGCCCCAGAGAATGTCACCGGCACCCTCGAGCAGGTAGGCGAGGCCGAGCGTCGCCATGAAGAGAATGATCTGCTCCTGGTTCACCAGATGGCGCAGGACCAGCCGCTCGACGAGAATGGCGAGCAGAGCCATGACGCCGACGGTGACGACGATCGCCAGCCAGACAGGCATGGCCCAGGCCGCCTTGACCACCGTCTTGAAGGGGCGAACGTCGATACCCTGGCGCGCCAGAAGGGCCGTGCCCACCACCAGCACGCCGGCCGTGGCGATAGCGGCGATCGGCACGCCCCCGCTGGCGCTTCTGCCGTTGGCGCGCCGATAGATCACCTGGCCCGCATGGGCTACCAGCATCACCGGGAACACGACCAGGGAGGTGTTGAGAAACCAGGTCGGAAGCACGTTGATCTCGTAGGTGATCGGCATGGTCCCCGTCATCAGGCCGACGAGCGTCAGGCCGGCGAACAGCGCCATGACGCCCTGCGCGAAATTGAAGACGCCGGAGGCCTTGAAGATGAGCACGAAGCCGAGGGCCACGAGTGCGTACATGACGCCGGTCAACAGGCCGCTGACCACCGTCTCGGCGAACAGCCTGGGCGCCTCGACGGCCTTGTAGGCAACGCCGGCGACGAACATCCCTGCCAGCAGCGCCACGATCACGTGCATCAGCAGGTCGAGCTCGGTGCGCCGCTCGTTCCGCAATCCGTAGAAGATCAGGGCTCCGACCAGGAGCCCGACGACGACGCCGACCGTCCCCTCGACGACAGCAATGCTTGAAAAACTCATCGGGTCCTCATGACCTTCAATGTGCGACGCCGAGATAGGCGTCGATCACAGCCTGATTGCCTTGCACCTCGTCGGGGGTGCCGTCCGCGATTTTCTCGCCGTGGTCGAGCACGACAACCCGGTCGGAAAGATCCATGACGACGCCCATGTCGTGC
>JAGRKR010000132.1 GCA_020442225.1 Hyphomicrobiaceae bacterium
CGGCTCCGGCGCCTGGGGATGGGGCAAGGCCTACCCCGGACAGCAGGGCTGAGGTTCGCCCGGTCCATTGATCACGGCACACGGAAGGCCGCAGTCGCGGCCTTCCGAACGTCGGTGTCAGTCGCCGACAACCATCGCTGAGACATCGCGCATCGACGCGAGCGACAGCGGTTGCCGCTCTCGCGCGCCAAGGCGGCGGTATCGATCGCGAGCGCAGAAGTGGGACGGCTCGGGACCGCGTGTAGCGTCAGGCGCCGCCGGCTCGCCAGCCTAATGGCTCGATGGAGGAGCGATATGCAGGTGGCGGCATTCCAGCGAAACAAGAGCTTGCTCGGTGCCCTGCTGCGCCTTCCGGCAGGCATCGTCATCGCGCTTCTCGGCCTCGTGGTGCTCTGCCACGCCGCTGTGGCGCAGAGCAGCGTGCGCCCGCCCGGCCAGCAGGAGGTCCAGCCCGGCACGCCGGCGGCCAAGCCGGGAACGGTGACCCCCGTGGCGCCGGCAACGAAGCCGGCCGAGTCGGAGCGCCGCTCGGGCGACCGTTTCGATCCGCAGCTCTGGGAGAAGGTCCGCAAGGGCGTCCAGGGCAAGGTGACCATCCCCGATGAGAAGGCCGGTACGCTGGTCCAGTCTGCCGGTGAGGACTGGCGGCTGCTGCGCACGCGCGCCGTCAGCGTCGGCCCCTTTTCGTTCAAGGGCGGTCCGGTCGCCGTCTATGGCGGGCTCGCACTCGTCGGGACGCTCGTGCTGCTGATGCTGTTTTTCCTCATCCGCGGGCGCATCCGCATCGAGCATGGCCTGTCCGGCCGGCGAATGGTCAGGTTCAACGACCTCGAGCGCATGGGCCACTGGCTGCTCGCCGTCTCCTTCATCGTCCTGGCGATCACCGGCCTCATGACCCTGTACGGTCGCCAGATCATGCTGCCGGTGCTGGGCAAGGAGACGTTCGCTTTTGCCGCCTACTACGGCAAGCTGCTGCACGGCTACGTGGCCTTCGCGTTCATGGCCGGTCTCGTCCTGACCTTCGTGATGTGGGTCTGGCACAATTTTCCGAACGTCTACGACCTGATCTGGCTCGCGAAGGCTGGCGGCCTGTTCTCCCGCGGCTCGCATCCCCCGGCCAAGAAGTTCAACGCCGGCCAGAAAATGTTGTTCTGGCTCGTCATGTTCGGCGGTCTCTCCATGAGCCTGTCGGGATTGGCGCTGATGTTCCCGTTCCAGATGCCGATGTTCGCCAAGACCTTCGCCTATATCAACATGCTCGGCTTGCAGCTTCCGACGGTCTTCACGCCGATACAGGAGATGCAGTACGCGGCGACCTGGCATGGCATCATGGCGATGTTCCTGATCTGCGTGATCTTCGGCCACATCTACATCGGCACGGTCGGCATGCAAGGCGCCTTCGACGCCATGGGTTCCGGGAACGTCGATGAAAACTGGGCCAAGGAGCATCACAGCATCTGGGCCGAGAAGGTGCTCGCCGAGGGCGGCCAGCACCGTGGGCCGGCGCCAGCGCCGGCCGAGTAGCACGCGAAGCGGCATGCCATGGTCCTGCGAGCTCAAAGCCGGAGCTGTCGCATGCGAGGGGTAACTGCGCGCGCTGCCGCGATCGCCGGCCTGCTGCTTGGCGCGCTGCTGGCGGCGGCGATGGCGCCCGTGTACGCCAGTGAGCCGGCGCGCCCCCAGATCAAGCCGCGGGTCGAGGAAGGTCTCAAGGCGAAAGCCAGGCGGCGTGAGGTCGACGGCAATCTCGTCGGTCACGGCGGGCCGGTTAAAGCCGTGCGGGTGAGTGCGGACGGGCGCTACGCGCTGACCGGCAGCTTCGATTACGCGATGATGCTCTGGGATCTCGCCCCGGCGCGGCCCAAGGTCGTGCTGCGGCTGGCCGAGCACGCGGGCGCCATCAACGCGGTCGCCTTCGTGCCCGCGCGCGGATGGCTGGTGGCCGCCGCCGACGACGGCACGGTGACGGTCTACGAGATCAAGAGCGGGCGGCGCATCACGTCGTTCGCCGGGCATCAGGGCAAGGTCATCGGCCTCGCCGTCTCCCCGGACGGCCGCCTGCTCGCCAGCGCGAGCTGGGACCGCACGGTACGGCTGTGGAACCTCGAAACGCTCACCTCCGGTCCCGTGCTGTCGGGCCACAAGGGGCCTGTCAACGCCGTGGCGTTTTCCGGCGATGGCCGCAGCCTCTATTCGGCGAGCTACGATGGCACGATTGGGCTCTGGCGCAGCGACGACGGCGCGTTCGTGCGGCCGCTCTACAAGCATGGCTGGGGCATCAACGTGCTCGAGCGCGTCCCCGGCAGCGAGCGTCTGGTGCTTGGTGCCCTGAATGGCACGGTCGCCATGATCGATGGCGGCACGGGCAAGGTGATGCGTGAGCTGCCCGCGCATGTCCGCCCCGTGCTTGCACTCGCCGTACTCGCCAAGCCCGGCCTGATCGCCACTGGTGCGGGCGACGGAACGGTTCGCGTGCTACGCCTCGACGACGGTGCGCTGATCGAGGAGCACCGCAACCCCTACGGTCCGGTCTGGAGCCTCGCCTTCGTGCCCGGTGGCGGCCGGTTGTTCTACGCCGGCCTCGACGACTTCGTCACGCTCTGGCAGGTGACGCCGCGACGGCCCTTCGAGCCGGTGCAATCGAAGTTCCCGCGCCGTTTCCAGGTCTCGGGCGAGGTATCGGAAGGCGAGCGCCAGTTCGCCCGCAAGTGCAGCGTCTGTCACACCTTGCAGCCGGACGACCGCAACCGCGCAGGACCGACCCTGCACGGGGTGTTCGGCCGTCGGGCCGGCAGTCTCCCCGGCTACCCCTATTCCCAGGCGCTGAAGCGCGCGAACCTCGTGTGGACCGCGGAGACGATAGGCAAACTCTTCGAGCTCGGGCCGGACACGTTCACTCCAGGCTCGAAAATGCCGCTCCAGCGCATCACCGATGCGAGACAACGCCAGGCATTGATTGTATTTCTCAAGGCGGCGAGCACGACGCCTGCAGTCCGCGAGGGCGAGGGCAAGGATGAGCCGGGCAGCCGGAAGGCGCGTCCTCGGGCCGGCGATGACAGGCGACAGGAGAAGTGAGATGAGAGCGTTTCTGCTCAGCATCGTGGTGCTCGTGGCCATCTCGGCAGGCGCAGCCTTTGTGCTGAAGAGCTTCGAGATGACGTCGCGCGATACGTTCACGCAAAGAGGCAGCGTGCGCCTCCCCTCGTCGTGAGGCCGGCGTCAGTCGGCCGTCAGGCCCCGCTCTCCCGGCCCGCGGGTACGGGGTGAGACCAAACCGCGTGGCTTCAGGAGAAAATCGATGAACGAAGACACGTTCAACATGTCGCTGAGGAAGTTCCTCAAGCAGGTCGGCGTAACCTCCCAGCAGCAGATCGAGAAGGTCGTGCGCGATGGTCAGTCCTCCAGCGGCGGCAAGCTCAAGGTGCGCATGGTCCTGACGGCAGAGGGCACCTCGCTCCAGCACGTCGTCGAGGGCGAGATCGATCTCGGTTGAAAGCTGACCGTGGCGAGTAGAGCGCGCAAGGCACGAACGCAAAGAACACCTGGCAGCGCGTCCGCCGCGCGTGGCGGAGCGCCTCGCCTGCCGCCGTTGCTGGTCGGGCATGGCGTGGACGCGACCAAGGACCCGTTCGAGACGGCCCACCGGCGCGCGGCCGAAGGGCGTCTCGGCGCCGGCGATGTGGTCTGGAGCCGCGATCCGCTCGCCGTGCGCATGGCCATCGTGCTCGAGCCGGAGGTCGGTCTCGAGGCGTCCCTGCAGATGGTGCCGCTGCTGTTGGTGGCGGTCGGCGACAGCCTCGGGGTGTTGCTGCCGGCACAGATCGCGATCACGTTTCGCTGGCCTGACGCCATCCTCATCAATGGTGGTGTCGCCGGTCATGTGCGCGTCGCCGTGCCGCCGTCGCTCGAGGGGGCAGGGAGCCGGGAAGCGGCTCCGGACTGGCTCGTCCTCGGGCTCTCGATCCAGCTTTCGCACGACGACAGCAGGGGCGAGCCGGGGCAGCGGCCGGGCGAGACTGCGCTCGTCGAGGAAGGGGGCGGGGCGCTCTCGCCTGTTCGCGTCATCGAATCGGTGGCGGGGCACTTCCTGGCCTGGCTCGATATCTGGCAGGACGACGGCTTCA
>JAGRKR010000133.1 GCA_020442225.1 Hyphomicrobiaceae bacterium
CGCCTTGGCCTGCTTCGGCTCTGTGGCGCCGTGCTGCTTGATCTCGGCGATCTCGGCCTCGCCGTAGCCGAGCACGTCGCGCAGGATCTCGTCGGTGTGCTCGCCGAGCAGCGGCGAGCGGATCACCTCCGCCGGACTGTCGGAAAGCTTGATCGGATTGCCAACCGAGAGATACGGCCCACGCGTCGGATGCGCCACCTCGACGAGCGTACCCGTCTCACGCAGCGACCGATCCTCCGCAAGCTCCTTCATCGACAGGATCGGGCCGCAGGGAATGTCGTAGCGGTTGAGGATGTCCATCGCCTCGAGCTTGCTCTTCGTCATCGTCCAGCGCTCGATCCGCTCGAAGATCTCGTTGAGACGCGGCAGGCGCGCGGCGGGCGTCGCATAGTCGGGATCGGTCTTCCACTCCGGCTCGCCGATGACGTCGCAGATCGCCTTCCAGACCGGCGCCTGCGTGATGAAGTAGAGATAGGCGTCGGGGTCCTGCTCCCAGCCCTTGCACTTCAGGATGCGGCCCGGCTGACCGCCGCCGGAATCGTTGCCCGCGCGCGGCACCGCCGCCCCGAACGCCACGCCCTCCGAGAACTGGCTGTACTCCTTGAGCGGGCCGTGTGCGAGGCGCTGCTGGTCGCGCAGCTTGACGCGGCACAGATTGAGCACGCCGTCCTGCATGGCGCAGGTCACGCGCTGCCCCTTGCCGGAGTGCGTGCGCTGGTAGAGCGCCGTGACGATGCCGAGCGCCAGGTGCAGACCCGTGCCGCTGTCGCCGATCTGAGCCCCGGTCACCAGCGGCGGACCGTCGCGAAAGCCCGTCGTCGAGGCCGAGCCGCCCGCGCACTGCGCCACGTTCTCGTAGACCTTGCAGTCCTGATACGGACCGGGACCGAACCCCTTGATCGAGGCGTAGATCATGCGCGGGTTGAGCTCCTGGATGCGCTCCCACGTCAGCCCCATGCGATCGAGCACGCCGGGGCCGAAGTTCTCGACCAGCACGTCGCAGGTCCTGACCAGTCGCTCCAGCACCTCCTTGCCCTTGGCGTTCTTGGTGTCGAGCGTGATCGAGCGCTTGTTGTGGTTCAGCATGGTGAAATAGAGGCTGTCCACGTTCGGGATGTCCTGGAGCTGGCCGCGCGTGATGTCGCCGCTGCCCGGACGCTCCACCTTGATCACGTCGGCGCCGAACCAGGCCAGCAGCTGCGTGCAGGTCGGGCCGGACTGCACGTGCGTGAAATCGAGGATGCGTACGCCGTCGAGGGCCTTGGTCATGAGGGTAAGCTCTCCGTCTGGATCAGGTGGTTTTCATGATGGCTTGGATTTCGTCATGCGCTCGCCGACGAGGCGGGACATGGCCTGGGATTGCGGGCCTGCGGAGGCAAGGCCGTCACGCACACCGGCGCGGTCGGCGTCGTCGCGGTTCTGGCTGACCTTCCATTTCCCTTCGATGCGGGCGATCGGAATCTCGATGCCGACGATGCCGCGGATCTGGGTGGCGACATACGCCTCGGGCGCGTCGCTCACGGCCCACGGCTCGGCGCGCGGCTCCTCGTGCATCCCGGTCAACGCCTCGACTTGCGCGCGCAGCCACGCGGCGTCCTGGATGACGCGGGGCGCACCCCAGACGTGCACCGTCGCGTAGTTCCAGGTCGGCACGACCTTGCCGGTCTCGCGCTTGGACGCATACCACGAGGGCGTGATGTAGTGCTCCGCGCCCTGGAAGAGGACCAGGCATTCGGAGGCGTCCTGCAGGAGCTTCCAGTGCGGATTGGCGCGCGCCATGTGACAGCGCAGCGTGCCGAGCAGCCCCGAGGCGGGGTCGAGCACGAACGGAATGGGATCGGCGACGAGCCCTTGCGCGCCGCACGACACGAGCATGGCGAGCGGATGACGCCGGATGAGCTCGTGTTGTACGTCGAGCCGCTCCTCGCGGAAGTGCGCTGGCTGATACATGACGCTGCTTTCTTCAGGCGGCGCGCGATCGCGGGGCTGGTGCGCCCGCGCGCGAGACCGCCGTGATCACGCCTTCTTGCCCACCACGCTTTGTGGATTGAGGTTGCCGATACGGCCCGACTCCGTCCCCGACTTCTCGTCGATGATGGCGTTCACCAGCGTCGGCTTGCCGGACGCCATCGCCTCGCGCACGACGCGGGAGAGCTCGTCGGGTGAGGTCGCGGTGACGCCGACGCCGCCGAAAGCCTCGGCCATCAGGTCATAGCGCGAGCCCTTGACGAAGGTCGTCCAAGCCGGATCCGAGCCACCCGGATTGACGTCCGTGCCCCGATAGATGCCGTTGTTGTTGAAGACGACCACACAGATGGGGAGCTGATAGCGGCAGACCGTCTCGATCTCCATGCCGGAGAAGCCGAAGGCGCTGTCGCCGACGACGGCGAGCACGGGCTTGCCCGTCTCGATCGCCGCGGCCACCGAGTAGCCCATGCCGATGCCCATGACGCCCCAGGTACCGACGTCGATACGCTTGCGCGGCTCGTAGACGTCGATGATGGAGCGGGCGAAATCAAGCGTGTTGGCGCCCTCGTTCACCAGGATGGTGTCGGGCTTCTCCTTGATGATCGCCTTCAGCACGCCGAGCGCGCCGTGATAGTCCATCGGCACGTTGTTGTTCCTGAGCCGCGGCGCCATCTTGGCGATGTTACCTTCCGCCTTCTCGCGCACGCTCCGCGTCCACTCCGCAGGAGGCAGCGGCCAGTCCGCGCCCATCGCCGCCAGGAAAGCCGCCATGCACGAGGCGATGTCGCCGACCACGGGCGCGGCGATCTCGACGTTCGAATCCATCTCCTTGGGATCGATGTCGACGTGGATGAAGCGCTGTGTGCCGGCCGCCCCCCAGGTCTTGCCCTTGCCGTGCGAGAGCAGCCAGTTGAGACGCGCGCCGACGAGCATCACGACGTCCGCCTCCTTCAGCACCAGCGAGCGCGCCGCACCGGCCGATTGCGGATGCGTGTCCGGCAACAGACCCTTGGCCATGCTCATCGGCAGGTAGGGCGCGCCGCTCTTCTCGACGAAGGCGCGGATGTCGGCATCGGCCTGCGCGTAGGCTGCTCCCTTGCCGAGAATGATGAGCGGCTTTTTCGCCGACTTGAGCACGTCGAGCGCGCGGGCGATGGCCTGCGGCGCCGGAATGTGCGCCGGTGCCGGATCGATCACCTTGACGAGCGAGCGCTTGCCGGCCTCTGCATCCATCGCCTGCGCGAAGAGCTTGGCCGGCAGATCGAGATAGACGCCGCCGGGGCGCCCAGAGCAGGCGGCGCGGATCGCCCGCGCCACGGCGATGCCGATGTCGGCGGCATGCAGCACCCGGTAGGCCGCCTTGCACACGGGCTTGGCGACGGCGAGCTGGTCCATCTCCTCGTAGTCGCCCTGCTGCAGGTCGACCACCTCGCGCTCCGAAGAGCCCGAGATCAGGATCATCGGGAAGCAGTTGGTGGTCGCGTGCGCCAGCGCGTTGAGGCCGTTGAGGAAGCCGGGTGCGGAGACGGTCAGGCAGACGCCGGGCTTCTGCGTCAGATAGCCCGCGATGCTCGCCGCATAGCCGGCGTTCTGCTCATGCCGGAAGGCGATGACGCGCATGCCCATCGCCTGGGCGAGCCGGCCGAGGTCGGTGATGGGGATGCCCGGCACCCCGTAGATGGTGTCGATGCCGTTGAGCTTGAGTGCGTCGAGAACCAGATGGAAGCCATCCGTCAGGTTCTGCGTTTGCGTGTCCGACGCCATGCTGCCTCTCCCCGTTGCCCTGCGAAGGGTCTGCCATTCGATCCCGGTCGGCCTGACGACGCGCGCTTCGAGGGCGCCCGCCTCACGCCGCCGCTCAATCCAGTGTGACGTAGCGCTCCACGTGATCGCGAAGACGCAGCGTATGCTCCCGTACGAGGCGCTCTGCGCGCTCGCCGTCGCGCGCCTCGAGGGCTGCGATGATGTCCTTGTGGTCGGCGATGGAGCGTCGCGCCCGGTCCGCCTCGAAGATCGTGCGCTGACGGATGGCGCGTACGTGCGTGAACAGGCCATCCGTGATGCTCGAGATCAGCCGACTGCCTGCAAGGCCGATGATCGCCTGGTGGAAGCGGATGTTGGCGTCGGAATACTCGCCCATGCGCAACGCCACCTCGTCCGCCGTGAAGGCATCGACGTGATCGTGCAGGCGGGCGATCGCCTCCTGCGGCGCCGTGGCGGCCGCCAGCCGGGCCGCCATGCTCTCGAGGGCCGCCCAGACCGTGATCATCTCCACGATCTCGGCCTTCGTCTTGCGCACGATGTAGATGCCGCGGCGCGGCACGATGCGCACCAGCCCCTCCTGGTCGAGCTGCGCCAGCGCCTCGCGCAAGGGCGTCCGACTGATGCCGAATTGCGCCGACAGCGCCCGCTCGTCGAGCCTGAGCTCGGCGTTGGCGTCGTAGATGCTCATGTTGGAGATGGCGGCCTTCAGCGCCTCATAGGTCCGCGACTTCAGGCTCTGGGTCTCCTCGATCGGCCGGATCTTCAGAACAAGCTCGGACATGAGGCGTGTTCCTCCGCAAAGCGGGACGGCTGACAGGGGGACGTCGCTGAAAGTCTGGCATGCCATACACCAATGGCGGAGCGGCCGCAAGCAGGCCCGCTCCCCGGCAGGCATCGCCCAGCGAGACAGGCGCCGTCAGCCGCTGGCGGTCACCAAGAAGCCCGCCTCACTCCGCCGGTGTGCGATCTCTGCCGATCTCGGTCGCAGCGCGCGCTGCGCGGCGCTCGGCGGCCTGGATGAGCAACCAGCCGACCGTGAACGTGAACACCACGCCGGCTGCGGCAGCGGCCCAGCGCAGGATGCCCGTCGTGACACCGAGAGTTGCAGCGGCGCTCTCGAGCGCGGGCCGCAACGCCGGCTCGCTGGCGATAAGATCGGCGGAGATCCAGCCGAGCAGACCCGAACCGAGCCAGATGAAGATCGGAAAGCGGTCGATCAGTCCGAGAATGAGCGAACTGCCGAAGATGATGAGCGGGATCGACAGCGCAATGCCGAAGGCAATCAGCGCCACGTTGCCCTTCGAGGCCGCCGCGATGGCAATGACGTTGTCGAGGCTCATCAGCACGTCGGCCATGGCCACGGTCAGCACGGCGCGCAGCAGTGTGTCGTGACCGCGGATCTCCGGGGCCTGTCCGCCCTCGTCCTCGATCAGCAGCTTGACCGCGATCCAGAGCAGGAGAAGACCGCCGACCAGCTTCAGATAGGGGATGGCCAGAAGCTGCGTGATGGTGCCGGCAAAGATGATGCGCAGGACGATCGCCACGACGCAGCCGAGGATGATGCCCATGCGCCGCTGGTTGTCCGGAAGGCTGCGGCACGCCAAGGCGATGACGACGGCATTGTCACCGGACAGGATGAGGTCGATCCAGATGATCTGCAGGATGGACAGGCCAAGCGGCCCCATCTCGGCAGCAAACGCAGTGATATCAGCGAACATGCCGGCCTAGTTCCTCGTGACGGTGCGCGGGCCGTGCCAGCGGAGCGGCAACAACCCCCTGCGTTGAGCAGCCACGGCGACCATGCCCCGCCCCCCGTCCGACGACGAGGCGCCCGGGAGCCCGGGCCGCCGCCTGCCGGCGGGAAGCCGTAGCGGCGCACCGCTCGTCCCGTCAGCTTCATGGGAACACGCTCGCTCGATCCACCCGAGCGCTGTCGGCACGTCAGGCCTGTTTCCCCCGTGGCTCACAGATAAGTGAAATCGCGCCGCCATGCCAGTAGCGGCAAATGAAAAACTGCCTCTCTCGAGGCGTTCCGGGGTCGCACTTTGGCTGTCGGCGCATGCCTTAAGGCTCAATCCGGCCTCGTCGTTTATAGGGATGACAACCTCGTATAATAAGGAGGCACCGGTCGCGGTTTCCGCGATCGGCGGTGGTCTTCCGCGCGGTCTCGGCCTCACTGCGCCCGTAAAGCCGAGAGCGTGATCGACGTGATGGAACTGGCGGCCGCCCCCGTCGTTGTCGTAGCTGCCGTTCTGGAATCCACGACGTCGGGCGCGATTTTCGCTTTCGATGGCAGCGCTTCGCGCTACCATCTCG
>JAGRKR010000003.1:0-560 GCA_020442225.1 Hyphomicrobiaceae bacterium
CCGACCAGACCGGCGATGCCGGCGTTGATGTGCACGACCGTGCCGCCTGCGAAGTCGAGCGCACCCCACTGATAGAGCAGGCCGGCGTCGCCGACGACGGCGTCAAGGGCCGCCTGAGCCTTGGTCTTGGCCTCGCCGGCAGCCGCCGACGCGAGCTTCTTGGCCGCATCCGCGATGGCGTCCGGACCCGCCCAGTACCAGACCATGTGGGCCATCGGGAAGTAGACGATGGTGACCCACAGGACCATGAAGATCAGCAGGGCGGAGAATTTCACGCGCTCCGCGAAGGCGCCGACGATCAGCGCCGGTGTGATGCAGGCGAAGGTCATCTGGAAGCAGATGTAGACGTACTCGGGAATGACCACGCCGTTGGAGAAGGTGGCGGCCGTCGAGTCGACCGTCACGCCCTTGAGGAAGGCCTTCGACAGCCCGCCGATGTAGGCGTTGAGTGATCCGCCCGACGTGAAGGCCAGGCTGTAGCCGTAGATCACCCAGATGAGCGCCACCACGCAGACGATGGCGAAGACCTGCATGAGCACGGAGAGCATGTTCTTCGTGCG
>JAGRKR010000003.1:698-9202 GCA_020442225.1 Hyphomicrobiaceae bacterium
GCAGCAGCAATAGCGCCGCTCCCGACATCAGGGCGGCACAGACCAGCCGCCATGGCTTTCCAATCAACATTGATGGAGCTCCCTCGTTTCTGTCGTTTCGAACGTGATGTCGGGTGTCAGAGCGCATCGTCGTCGGTCTCACCCGTGCGGATGCGGACCGTGTGCTCGATGGTGGAGACGAAGATCTTGCCGTCGCCGATCTGGCCGGTCTTGGCGGCTGCGACGATGCATTCCACTGCCTTGTCGACGAGGTCCGACGAGACGACGACCTCGATCTTGATCTTCGGCAGGAAGCTTACGGCGTACTCGGCGCCGCGATAGATTTCCGTGTGCCCCTTCTGGCGACCGTAGCCCTTGACCTCGGTCACCGTCATGCCGTGCAGGCCCAGATCCGTGAGCGCGGAGCGCACCTCGTCGAGCTTGAACGGCTTGATTATGGCGGTCAGCAGTTTCATGGCTCACCCCTGTTCTCAGCCTCGCTGGAGGGGCCGGACGGCCCTCCATTGCTACTGCTTAGTCAAGAGGCGTGCCAGATTCGAAGGTGAGGCGTAATGTATTGAAATAAATCAGAAAATTAGAGTCTAGCCGGAGTCTCTGCCGTCTGGCGACCGGACTTTCAGGCTAAACCGTGAGCACAAAATCAAATCTGCCTATTATTTAAGCACGTAGTCCGTGGCGCGTTTCCGGATCAGCCCTTCCTGCGCCACCGAGGCCACCAGGGTGCCGTCGTCCGTGAAGACGCTGCCGCGGCAGAACCCGCGTGCGCCGAAGGCCGAGGGGCTGTCCTGAACGTAGAGCAGCCAGTCGTCGGCGCGGAACGGCCGATGGAACCAGATGGCGTGGTCGAGGCTGGCGAGCTGGATGTCCTTGTCGAAAAGTCCCTTGCCGTGGGCGATGAGGGCGGTGTCGAGCAGTGTGAAGTCCGAGGCGTAGGCGAGCACGCACTGGTGCAGGGCGGTGTCGTCGGAGAGCCGGCCGTTGGTGCGGATCCATACGCTCTGCTGCGGCTTGCGCGGCTCGCGGCCGATGATCCGCGTCGGATCTACGGGGCGCATCTCGATCGGGCGCTCGCGCTGCCAGTAGGCCTTGATGTTCTCCGGGAGGTGGTTGAAGAGCTGCTGGAGCAATTGCCGCTCGCTCGGCAGTTGCTCGGGGCGCGGCACCTTCGGCATCTCGCTCTGATGGTCGTAGCTCGTCTCCTCCTGGTGGAAGGAGGCGCTCATGGAGAAGATCGCCCGACCGTTCTGGATCGCCTTGACGCGGCGGGTCGAGAAGCTGCCGCCGTCACGAATGCGCTCGACCTCGTAGACGATCGGGGTACCGGGAGCGCCCGGCAGCAGGAAATAGGCATGCAGGGAGTGCGAGCGCCGGCCCTCGACCGTGCGCGCCGCCGCCATGAGCGCCTGGCCGATCACCTGTCCGCCGTAAACTCTTTGCCAGCCCTGCGCGGGGCTGCGACCGCGGAAAAGGTTGTGCTCGAGCTGCTCGAGTTCGAGAATGGCGACAAGCTTCTCGAGGGCGTGCTCGTTGCCGGTGCTGCCGCCGATGGACTGGCGCGCCTGCGGATCTTGCTCGGACATGAGGTTCGTCCCTCCAGTTCCGGGTTTCGGGCGACGTGGCGCCCGGGCCGGCAAAGGACGGCAGGCAGGGGGAGCTGTCAAGTCGCGCCCGCGCAGGGCAGACCCTAGTGATGAGGATGCCATGACGTCTCGCGTGCAGGACGAGCACGATGTTATTATTGTCGGTGGCGGTTTCGCCGGCCTCAGCTTGGCCATCGCTCTGCGCCAGGGGCTCGGGGCGGGCGCGAGCATCGTCGTCGTGGATCGGGCGGTGGCCGCAGGGAAGGCCGGCGATCCCCGGGCGTATGCTCTCGGCGCCGCCTCGGTGCGCATGCTGGAGGCGCTCGGCGTCTGGCAGGCGGTGGCTGCAGCAAGCCAGCCGGTCGCCGCCATCGATATCACCGATTCCCCGCTCGAGACCGCCGTGCGGCCGGTTCTGCTCTCCTACGACAATCACCTCGATCAGGGCGAGCCGGCGTCATGGATCGTCGACAGTGGCGCGCTGCTCGCAGCCCTGGCCGATCGCGCTGCCGGCAGCGATGGCGTCGTGATCATGGCCGGCTGCGCAGTGAGTGGCTTCACGAGCGGCGCCAGCGGCATCTCCGTTTCCCTGAGCGATGGCAGGAGCCTTGCGGGCCGGCTGCTCGTCGCCGCGGACGGGCGGGGGTCGTCGATCCGCGAGGCGGCCGGCATCCGCACGATCGGCCAGGCCTACGATCAGGTCGGCATCGTCACGCGGGTGGCGCTGGAACGCCCGCACGAAGGCCGCGCCGTGCAGCATTTCCTGCCGGCTGGCCCGTTCGCCATCCTGCCGCTGCCGGAACAGCAGGCGTGCATCACGTGGACCGAGCAGGCCGAGACCGGACGCCGCATCGCCGCGCTCGACGATGCTGGCTTCCTGGCCGAGGTGGAGCGCCGTTTCGGCTCGCGTCTCGGCGACCTGCGGCTGGTCGGCGGGCGCGCCGTCTTCCCACTTGAAGTCTATATCGCGCGCACGTTCGTCGGGCCGCGGCTGGCGCTGATCGGCGATTGCGCCCATGCCGTGCATCCGCTGGCCGGCCAGGGGCTCAACCTGGCCTTCCGCGATGTCGCGGCGCTCGCCGAGGTGCTGGGCGAGACTGCACGGCTCGGCATCGATCTTGGCTCCGGCGAGGCGCTCGAGCGCTACGAGCGCTGGCGGCGGTTCGACACCTTCATGTCGGCGGCGGCCTTCGATGGCTTCAACCGGCTGTTCGGCACCGATTTCCCGCCCGTACGGGCCTTGCGCGACGTTGGCCTCGGGCTGGTGCACCGCCTGCCCGGCGTGAAGAAGGCGCTCGTCGCGGAGGCGGCCGGTGTCACGGGCAAGCTGCCACGCCTCATGAAGGGGCTGCCGCTCTGACGAGCGACGCGATCCTGCGTCAGGCGGCGGTGCGGCCGGCTTGACCGAGGTCAACGCCGGCACCCGGTACCCTCCTAGAGTGAGACGTGCGTTCTCGCGCGAGGTCCGCATGCTTCCGGCTCGCGCGATCGCAGACGCGGCTCTCTGCGAGGGGCGGACGGCGTGAAATGCCAGGGCGCGCGAGATGACCCGCATCGGCTTCATCCTGAATCCGATCGCCGGCATGGGCGGGCGGGTCGGTCTCAAAGGGACGGATGACGTGCTGGAGGAGGCAGTCCGTCGCGGTGCCGAGCCGGTCTCAGCTGGGCGCGCCCGCGACATGCTGATGGCGCTGCGCGCTGCGCCGGGGGCGCGCGAGCGCCTCGCGGCTGTCCGCTGGCTCACCTGTGCCGGCTCCATGGGGGGCGACGTGCTCAGCCAGGCCGGCTTCGAGACTGTCGAGATCGTCTACGTCCCCAAGCCTGCCAGCGATGCCGGCGATACGGCTGCCGCCGTCCAGGCCATGCTCGCCGCCGGCGCCGAGCTGATCCTGTTTTGCGGTGGTGACGGGACGGCGCGCGACATTGCCGCGGCAGCCGGGCGGCGCGTTCCCGTGCTCGGCATCCCCTCGGGCGTGAAGATGTACTCGGGCGTCTTCGGCACGACGCCGGCGCGCACGGCCGACATTCTCGTCGGCTTTCTGGAGGGCAGGCTGGAGGCTGTGGAGGCCGAGGTGCTCGATCTCGACGAGGAGCGATATCGCGCCGGCGAGTGGGCCGTTCGTCGGCATCAGGTGGCGCTGACGCCCTATGAGCCGAACTATACGCAGGCTGCCAAGCAGATCGTGTCGGAGGTTTCGGACGCGCAGGCGAAGCAGGATATCGCCGACTATCTCGGGGAGTTGATCGCCGCCGCACCCGGGCGCCTCGTGCTGCTGGGGCCGGGCACGACGGTGCAGGCCGTCGCCGCCGCACTCGGCATCGCCAAGAGCCTGCTCGGGATCGACGCCGTCGTCGGGGGCACGTGCGTCGGCTCGGACCTCGACGAGCGCGGCGTGCTCGACCTGCTCGCCCGGCACGCCGACGTCCTGCTGGTCTTGAGCCCGATCGGAGCGCAGGGGTTCGTGCTCGGACGCGGCAACCTGCAACTGAGCCCGCGGGCCATCCGAAGGGTCGGCCTGGCGCGTATCGTCGTCGTGGCGACGCCAGCCAAGCTGGCGCGCACGCCAGATCTGCGCTTCGACACCGGCGATGCCGCGCTCGATGCCGAGATCGCGGCGCACGGGCATCTGGCGGTTGTCGTAGGCTATCGGCGCCACAGGATGGTGAGGATCAGGAGCTAGGGCACGGTGCACGTTTTCGACGGCGGTCCTGCGCGGCCCCCTCGATCGATCGCATCCTTGGCCCGCACAGCCGCAGAGGATGAAAGTGCGATGTCGTTTGTCCCACATAGCGAGGCGGAGCGCGCGGCCATGCTGGCGAGGATCGGCGTACCGCGGATGGAGACGCTGTTCGACGACGTTCCCCAGGCCGCGCGCTTTCCAGCGCTGGAGCTGCCGGCGCCCATCTCGCAGCTCGAGCTCGAAGCGGAGATGCGCGCCCTCGCCGATACCAACGCGGCCGCTCGTCGGCACGTGTCGTTTCTCGGTGCGGGCAGCTATGCCCACTTCCGGCCGGCGACGGTCGATGCCGTTCTGCGTCGTGGCGAGATGTTCACATCCTACACGCCCTATCAGCCCGAGCTCAGCCAGGGCATGCTGCAGGCGATGTTCGAGTACCAGACGATGATCTGTCGTCTCACCGGCATGGACGTCGCCACCGCGAGCCACTACGACGGCGCCACGGCGCTGGCCGAGGCCGTGTTTCTGGCGCTTGCCGCGGCGCCAGGGCAGCGAAAGCGCGTCCTGGTCTCGTCGAGCGTGCATCCGCACGTCCGCGCTGTGCTCGCGACATATCTCGCAGGCACTGAGGCGTCGCTCGTCGACATGCGCCTCGGCGAGGGGAAATCGGGCGAGCCGGCGCCATCGATCGATGCGACGGCCGGCGCCGTCGTGCTGGCCTCGCCCAACGTTTTCGGCCAGCTCGAGGACGTGGCTGGCGTCGCGGCACGCGCCAAGGCTGCCGGCGCCTTGCTGGTCGTGGTGACGGACCCCATCGCGCTCGGCCTCTTCGCGCCGCCCGGCGCGCAGGGTGCGGATGTCGTCGTCGCCGACGGACAATGTCTCGGCCTGCCCCCGAGCTTCGGCGGCCCGTCGCTCGGCATCTTCGCCACGCGCCAGGCGCACGTGCGGCGGCTGCCCGGCCGGCTCGTCGGCGAGACGACGGACGGAAGCGGGCGGCGGGGCTACGTCCTGACGCTCGGCACGCGCGAGCAGCACATCCGGCGCGCCAGGGCGACAAGCAACATCTGCACGAATGCGGCGCTCGGCGCCCTGGCGGCCAGCGTCTATCTGGCGACCCTCGGTCGTCACGGGCTGAGGCGGGTCGCCGAACTCTGCTATCACAAGTGCCATTACGCCGCCGCGCAGGCGAGCCGGCTGCCGGGCGTCGTGCTCAATCCGCAGGCGCCGGACGCTGCCTTCTTCAAGGAGTTCGTACTGCAGCTGCCGCTCCCGGTCGCCGAGGTCAACGCGGTCCTGCTGGAGCGCTACGGCATCATAGGCGGCCTCGATCTCGGGACGATTATCGAGGGGCTTTCGCACCACATGCTCGTGGCGGTGACGGAGATGGCGAGCCGCGGCGATATCGACCGCTTCGTCACGGGCCTGGCGGAGGCGACGCGATGACATCCCACAACGCCATGCAAGGCTTGGAGCCGACGCTCTACGAGGCGAGCGTTCCCGGCCGATGCGGCCTCAGTCTGCCGCGGCTCGACGTGCCGGAGGCGGCGCTGCCGGAGACCTGGCTCAGATCCGATCTCGGCCTGCCGGAGCTGAGCGAGCTCGACGTCATCCGCCACTATCAGCATCTCGCGCAACGTAATTTCGGGGTCGACAGCGGCTTCTATCCTCTCGGCTCCTGTACGATGAAATACAACCCGCGCATCTGTGAGGAGGTCGCCCGTCTCGACGGCTTCGCACTTGCGCACCCGCTTGCGCCGGAGGGGCAGGTGCAAGGCAACCTCGCGCTGATGTGGCGGCTGCAGCGCTGGCTGGCGGAGATCGGCGGCTTTGCGCAGGTGTCCCTGCAGCCGGCTGCCGGTGCTCACGGCGAGCTGACGGGGTTGCTCATGATGCGCGCCTATCACCGCGACCGGGGCGCCGCGCACCGCGACCAGATCCTCATTCCCGACTCGGCCCACGGCACCAACCCCGCCTCGACGACGATGGCCGGCTACGTCGCCGTGGAGATCCCGTCGGATCAGCGCGGCAACATCGATCTCGATGCGCTCGCGGCCGCCTGCACGGACCGCGTGGCTGGCCTGATGATCACCAATCCGAACACGCTCGGGCTGTTCGAGGAGCATCTTGGCGAGGTGGTCCGCGCGGTCCATGCCTGCGGCGGCCTCGTCTATGGCGACGGCGCCAACATGAACGCGCTCACCGGCATTGCGCGGCCCGCCGATCTGGGCATCGACGTGATGCACTTCAATCTGCACAAGACGTTCGCCACGCCGCACGGCGGTGGTGGGCCGGGCTCGGGGCCGGTCGGCGCTTCGGCTGATCTCGCCCCCTATCTGCCGGGACCGATCGCCTCGGAGCTGGTCGCGGCGAGCGAGGGTGTGCCGGCTCGCTTCGGCTGGCGCATGCCGGATCGCTCGATCGGCCGCATGGCGGCGTACCACGGCAGTTTCGCGCTGCTCGTGCGGGCCTATGCCTACCTGCGGCTCCTCGGTGCGGAAGGACTGCGCAGCAATGCCATGCACGCCGTGCTCAACGCCAACTACCTGCGCGCGTGCCTGCGTGCGATCCTGCCGGTGCGCTTCGACAGGGTCTGTATGCACGAGTTCGTGTGCGAGGGGCGCGTCGCCGGCAGTCCTGTGCATGCGCTCGACATCAGCAAGCGCCTCATGGACTATGGTTTCCATCCCCCGACGAACTATTTCCCACTGACCGTGCGGGAGGCGCTGATGATCGAGCCGACGGAGTGTGAGAGCAAGCCGACGCTCGACGCCTTCGTGGCCGCGCTCACGCGCATCGCGGCGGAGGCCAGGGAGACGCCGGAGCTTCTGACGACGGCGCCGCATTCCACGCCTGTCGGCCGTCTCGACGAGGTGAAGGCAGCGCGCGAGCGTGTGCTCACGGAACGGTGTCGATGATGTCGGGGGCGGCGCTCCGGCACCGCGGGTGCAGTCCGCTCTAAGAGCCGGTGTGGGGCTCTTCGCGTGAGGCGAGAAAGGATGTCTGCATGCTGGCTGGCGGATCGTTCAAGCTGTTCAGTGTCGCTGGAACCGACGTGAAGGTGCACCCGACCTTCTTCCTGCTGCTCGCCTGGATCGGCGTCATGTACTGGCTGAGCGGCGGGCCGGCGGCGGCGGTGTCGGGCATCATCTTCATTCTGTTGCTGTTCGTCTGCGTCCTGCTGCACGAGTTCGGTCACATCTTCGCCGCCTCACGCTACGGCATACGTACGCCCGACATCACGCTGCTGCCGATCGGCGGCGTCGCCTCGCTCGAGCGCATGCCGGAAAAGCCCTCGCAGGAAATCGTCGTGGCGCTGGCTGGTCCCGCGGTTACCCTGGCCATCGCCATCGTGCTCATCGCGGCGCTCGGTTTCCGCTTCGACGTGACGGACATCGCGCGCCTCGAGGATGTGCGCACCAGCATGGTAGGGCGCCTTGCAGCGGCGAACGTGGCGCTGCTCGTCTTCAACCTCATTCCGGCTTTCCCGATGGATGGCGGCCGGGTGCTGCGCGCGCTCCTTGCCATCCGGCTCGGCCATACCCAGGCGACGCGCGTAGCGGCGCGCATCGGGCAAATGTTCGCCGTGCTGCTCGGCTTCCTCGGGCTGCTCGGCAATCCGCTGCTGGTGCTGGTGGCTGTGTTCGTGTTCATGGCGGCGGCGGGCGAGGCCGGTTATGTGCAGGTCCGCGACCTGACGCGCGGCTATCTGGCTGCGGACGCCATGATCACGACGTACGAGCCGCTCAGTCCGCTCGCCACGGCAGACGACGGTGCAGCGCTGCTGCTCGCCACGACGCAGCAGGAGTTCCTCGTCGTCGACGGCGCGGGCACGCTCAGGGGCGTGGTGACGCGCCAGGCCTTGATCAAGGCGCTGTCGGAAACGGGGGGAGCGACCCCGGTGCTCGACATCATGACGGCGGACGTACCGATGGTTTCCGAGCGGGCGAGCCTCGACTCGGTCTTCCAGGCGTTGCAGCGCCGGGAGGTGTCCGTGATCGGCGTCGCCGGCGTAGACGGGCGGCTCAAGGGATACATCAGCCCGGAGAACCTGTCGGAGCTGATCATGATCCGCTCGGCCAAGGCGAAGCAGGTCTGAGGGGCGATCGGCCGGGGGCGCAGCGGCGGGTCGCTGTTGATCTCCGTCAAGCGGGCGAGGCGGCTCTGCGCGTAGAGGCATCGACGGCCTCGATGCGAGGTCGGGTGTCGCGGCAGCGATTGTGCAGGCAGACCACATGGGAATGAG
>JAGRKR010000003.1:9328-13408 GCA_020442225.1 Hyphomicrobiaceae bacterium
TGTGGACCGCAACGTGCCCGCACTGCGCCAAGGCGCGCAGCTATGTGACGAGCCTGGTGGCCAGCGAGCCTCGCTTCGCGCTGCGATCCATCGAGCTCACCGGCGATGGTGTGCGCGAGCAGCAGTTCATCGCCATCATTCGTCATTTCCGCATCGATCCGCCGGTTGTGCCCGTCGTGATCGTCGGCGAGGAGGTGTTCGTCGGCTACGACGGCGACGCCACCTCGGGCGCTGCCATCCGGGCCAAGGCCTATGCCTGCCTCGTCGCGGGTTGCGCGGATGCGGCGGCGCCTGTGCTGGCCGCGGCTGCGAGCGGGCGTCAGCCAATCACTCAAGGTGCGGCGGAGGGTGCCCGCACGCGGGGGCCGGCCGTGCCCACAAGCATCAAGGTGCCATTCTTCGGAGAGATCCAGACGAGCACGCTCTCGCTGCCGATGCTGACGATCGTGCTGGCCGCGATCGACGGCTTCAACCCGTGCGCGATGTGGGTGCTGGTGTTCCTGATCGGCCTGCTCGTCGGCATGAACGATCCGGTGCGCATGTGGAGCTATGGCGCGGTCTTCATCGGCACTTCGGCGGCCGTGTACTACGCCTTCATGGCGGCCTGGCTCAATCTCTTCCTGTTCCTCGGGTCACTCGCGTGGATCCGCATGGCGGTCGGTGTCTTTGCGCTCGGCGCGGCGGCCTATTACCTGCGGGAATTCGCGCGCAATCCCGAAGGCGCCTGTCCGGTCACCTCGCCGGGCGAGCGGCAGGGCATCATGAACCGCTTCCGTGGCCTCGTGACCGAGCGCTCGTTCGTGCTGGCCGTGCTCGGCATCGCGGCGCTTGCGGTCGCTGTCAACATGATAGAGCTGCTCTGCTCGGCCGGCATTCCCGCCGTCTATACGCAGGTTCTGGCGTTGAGCAATCTCTCGCCGGCCGGCTATTACGCCTATCTCGCGCTCTATATCGCGATCTTCATGCTCGACGATGGCGTCGTGTTCGTCACGGCCATGCTGACGCTACGGGCTAGCGGTCTGGCGGCGACCTACTCGCGTTACTCCCATCTCGTCGGCGGCGTGGTGCTTGGTGCCGTCGGTCTCCTGCTGCTGTTCCGGCCGCAGTGGTTGTCCTTCTCCTGAGCGGTCGCCTCGCGTGAGGCGAGCTAGGCGGGTGAAGCGATCCGCCCGCTACGCAGCCAACTGGTCATGAGGCGGGCCGAGTGCGCGGCGCCATCGAGATCGATGGCAACGGCGGGGCGTGGCAGGGCAAGGGCGGCTTCCGTCGCAACCGCCAGCGCCGCACCGTCGAGCGTGTCCTCTGGCAGGCAGAGCGCCAGCCCGAGTGCCGCCAGCCTCTCGGCCCGCATGCTCTGCTCGGTCTCGCCGCCGGTTGCATAGGGGACGAGCACGGCCGGCACGTCCGCCACGAGAATGTCGGCCACGGTATTGTAGCCGGCCTGCGAGATGGAGAGCGCCGAGCAGGCGAGAAGGCCAGCGAGATCGCGACGGAAGTCCTCGATCGCCAGTGTATCGCCGGAATGTGCAGCGAGGAGCCCGCGGACCGTCGGCGAAGGATGGAGGCCGCCGATCAGCCGCCACGCATAGCCCTTTGCCGCGAGCCGGTCGTGAGCGGCGCAAGCGGCCGCCAGCAGCTTCTCACCGACAGCGCCGCCGCCGGCCGAAACGACGATCTCGCGGCTGCGCGGCGTGCCGGTGGCGGGCGGAGGGGAGCGTGGCGGTGCGACGATGCCGGTGTAGTGCAGTCGCGCCGCGAGGTGCGCTGCGGCGGGGAAGCTCTCGTCGAGCCTGACGAGGTGCGGGTCGCCGTGGACCAGGACGGCATCGAAGTAGCGGTCGAATGCCGTGAGCGTGCGCTCGGTGCGTCCGGGCTTGCGGCTCTCCTGGAGGATGTCGCGGATGGAGGAAACGACGAGCGGTCGCGGTTCCAGCGCGTGCGCGGCCTCGAGCATGGCGACGATCTCATCGCGAAGCTGCCAGCGCCCGAAGGGAAAGGCTTCCACCACGAGAAGGCGCGGCTTGAGTTCGGCCAGGAGAGCGCACAGACGTCGGCGCCGCTCAACGAGATCGGCGGTCGTGGCAGCCGCACCATCGCCGCGTCTGAGATCGCGGAAGCCGCCTGGACCGGCCCGCAGCGATGGCAGTTGATAGCGCGTGATGCGCGCGGGCTCGGGATCGGGGACCTCAGGGCCGCCGCTGACGAGGGCGACATCGAGGCCCACCCGCGCGGTCGCCGCGGCGACCCGGAACGAGCGCATGAAGTGCCCGATGCCAAGAAGGTGCTGAACGTAGAAGACGACATCGGCCATGGCGGGGCGGACCTGAAGGGGATCATTCTCCGGCGGCGAGCGTGGCTCTCACGGAGGCGGACGATGGCGCATGCGGCGTGATGTCGAAGAGGGCCGCGAGACGCGCCAGACCGGTGTCGGCGGAAAAGCGCTCGCGCACGACGGCGGCGCCGGCCGCGCCGAGCGCCATCCGCTTTGCCGGATCGCTCATCAGCTCGGCGAGGGCGGCGGCGAGCGCTGCGGGATAGCCGGGCGCGACCAGGCGGCCGCTGACACCATCGGTGACGAGCTCGGGAATTCCCGACGTCGTCGTCGAGAGGACGGCAAGGCCTTGTGACTGCGCCTCGACGAGGACGTTGGGCAGGCCGTCGCGATCGCCGTCGGCGGCGATGCGGCTCGGCAATACGAACAGGTCCGCGCGGCGGTAGGCGGCGAGGACCTCCTGTTGTGATCTGGCGCCGAGCCAGGTGATGCGGTCGGTAAGGCCGAGGCGCGCGGCTGCCGCTTGCAGATCGGCGAGGCGCTCGCCGGCTCCGATATGCGTCCAGTGCCAGTCGAGACGCCGCCCGATCTGCGCCAGGGCATCGAGCAGTACGTCGAAGCCCTTCTTCTCCACGGCGCGGCCCACGGAGAGCAGTGCGACCGGCGCGGCGCCGGGGCGCCCGTCAGATCCGGGCGCGCGGTCCCTGAAGGGCGGGAAGCGCTCGAAATCGAGGCCGTGATAGACGAGATGCACCTTCGCGGGGTCGTCGGCGATCTCCGCGAGGTGGCGGTGGCCGGCGCCGGTGCAGGTCACCAGCCAAGCCATGTGCCGAAGCTTGGCCCGCGTCTCGGCAGGGCCGATCGTCCAGATGTCGCGAGCGTGCGCCGAGCAGCTCCAGGGGCGGCCGGACAAGATGCTGGCGAACCGGGCGACGGAGGCCGGGGTGTGCAGGAAGTGCGCGTGAATTCGCTCGACGCTCTCCGGCAACTCGTGCGCCAGCACCGCGCCCTGGCCGAACCGTCGCAGCAGGTCGAGCGATGGCGCGCGCAGGAGGTCGGCGAGCAGGGTGGCGAGGGCCACGCCGCCGCGGACGCTCACCAGCGTGCGCAGCAGCGCCCGTGCGACGCGCGCCAGCTGGTCGCGCAGCCGTTCCGGCAGATAGACGACCGGCGCCATGATCTCGGCGTGCACGGGATGGCGCTCGCGCTCGCGTGGCGGACGCAGCGAGTAGATGTGGATGTCGAGCCCCAATCGCTCGAGGCCTCTGATCTCCTGGGCGATGAATGTCTCCGAGAGACGCGGATAGCCCTTGAGCAGGAAAGCGACGCTCCTCGGCGGTGGCGCCGTCATGGGCCAGCGGCCACATCGGCGAGCGCTGTCGTCTGGCCGAGCAGGTGTGGCCTGATCCGCGCCACGATCTCGTCGAGTCCGCCGAGCATGCCGGCGGGAAGCCTGGTGCTCGGGGCCGGCTGTGCCGCAAGGCCGCGAATGGCCTCGATCATAACGTGGGTATCGCTGCCGAGATCGGGGTCGAGCATGCGCACGAGACCGAGCCTCGCCGCCTCGCGCGCGCGGATGAGCTGTTCCTCGCGCGGGCGACGCCGCGGCACGATGACCGCCGGCTTGTTGAAGGACAGGATCTCGCAGAACGTATTGTAGCCGCCCATGGAGACGACGCCGACGGCATCGGCCATCAGCAGCTCGACGTGGTTGTCGAAGGTGAGGGTCTGCGCGTTGGCGATGCGTTCGATCCGCCTGTTGCAGGCCTGCTGCTGCTCGGCACTCATGAAGGGGCCGAGCACGAACA
>JAGRKR010000134.1 GCA_020442225.1 Hyphomicrobiaceae bacterium
CTCGACGGCGGGCGCATCAACATCGGCGCCTGCTCGCTCGGCGGCGCCTGGGCGGCGCTCGACAAGGCCACCGCCTATGTGGCTGAGCGCAAGGCTTTCGGGCAGCCGATCGGCGCCTTGCAGTCGGTGCAGTTCACCCTCGCCGACATGGCGAGCGACTTGGAGGCGGCGCGTCTCATGATCTGGCGGGCGGCCGACGCCCTCGATCGCGCCGACCCGCAGGCCTCCATGTATTCCGCCATGGCCAAGCGTTACGCCACGGACCTCGGCTTCGAGGTATGCAATCGGGCGCTGCAACTCCACGGCGGCTACGGCTACCTCAAGGACTACGGCCTCGAGAAGCTCGTGCGCGATCTGCGCGTGCACCAGATCCTCGAGGGCACCAACGAGATCATGCGCCTCGTCGTCTCCCGCCGCCTTGCCTCCGGCAACCGGGGGTGAGGCCTACGCACGCTCACGGATCGCAACAGGACCTCCGAAACATCTCATGACATCGCCTGAGACCATCATCCGCCGCGAGGGGCGGGCCGGACGCATCACGCTCAACCGGCCGAAGGCGCTCAATGCGCTCACCTACGAGCAGGTGCTCGAGATTTCGCGGGCGCTTGCCGCCTGGCGCGACGACCCCACCGTCGCGCTCGTCATCCTCGACGGCGCCGGCGAGCGGGGGCTGTGCGCCGGCGGCGACATCCGCTCGCTCTACGAAAGCGCCAGGGAAGGCTCCGGCCTCGCCCGTCGCTTCTGGCGCGACGAGTACGTGCTCAATGCCGCCATCGGCCGCTATCCGAAGCCCTACGTTGCCTTCATGGACGGTATCGTCATGGGCGGCGGCATCGGGCTGTCCGCGCACGCCTCCCATCGTCTGGTGACGGAGCGCTCGGTCCTTGCCATGCCGGAGACGGGCATCGGCCTCATCCCCGACGTCGGCGGCACCTGGCTGCTCGCACACGCGCCCGGCAACACGGGGCTGTATCTCGGCCTCACCGGGCAGCGCATGGACGCGGCGGATGCCATCCATGCCGGCTTCGCCGATACTCAGGTGCCGTCTCAGCGTCTCGCGGAGCTCGCCGACCGGCTGGCCAACGGCAGCGCGCCGGTCGACGAGATCATCGCAGAGTTCGCCGTGCCGCCAGGCGAGGCGAGCCTCTCCGTACATCGCGCCGAGATCGACCGGGCCTTTGCGCACGACACGGTGGAGGCCTGCCATGCCGCGCTCGGCGCCGTCTCCGGGGCGTGGGCGCAGAAGGCCGATGCGGAGCTGGCGCGCCACTCGCCCATCGGCATGAAGGCAACCTTTGCGGCAATCCATGGCGCGCGCCGGCTTGCCGCGCTCGAGGATGCGCTGCGCGTCGAATTCCGTCTTGCGGTGCGCCTGTTCGAGAAGGGTGAGTTCATCGAGGGCATCCGCGCGCTCGTCATCGACAAGGACAAGGCGCCGCGCTGGCAGCCGCCGCGCCTCGAGGAGGTCGGCGCCGAAATGGTCGCGGCCCTGCTCGCACCCATGCCGGCGGGCGAAGAGCTGGCGCTGACCGCACCAGATGCCTGAGCCTTTCGGTCGCGCCGGCTTGTGTCGGCCGCCGCCTTGCGCAAGCATGGCCGGCAGAACGAGGCTTGCAATTCACGCAACGGGAGAGACGCATGTCACGCATCGGCTTCATCGGTCTCGGCAACATGGGGCTGCCCATGGCCGGCAATCTCGTCAAGGCGGGCCACGAGGTCACGGGCTTCGACGTCGTGGCGGGCAATCTCGACAAGGCTGGCACCCGTGGCGTCAAGAGAGCAGCCAGCGCCGCAGAGGCGGCGGGTAACGCGGATCTCGTCGTCACGATGCTGCCGGCCGGCAAGGATACGCTCGCCGTCTACGAGGGCGCCGGTACGCTCGCTGCGGCCGCCAAGGGCACGGTTTTCGTCGATTGCTCAACCATCGATGTCGCGTCGGCGCGACGCGCACACGAGTTGGCCGCTGCTGCGGGCATGCCCTCGCTGGATTGTCCGGTCTCGGGCGGGGTCGGCGGCGCGGAGGCCGCGACACTCACGCTCATGGCGGGCGGCAGCACGGCGGCGTTCGAGCGGGCGCGGCCCTATCTGGAGAAGGTCGGCCGCAAGGTGGTGCACTGCGGCGACGCTGGCGCCGGTCAGGCCGCCAAGATCTGCAACAACATGATCCTCGGCGTCAGCATGATCGCCGTCTGCGAGGCGTTCGTCCTGGCGGAGAAGCTCGGACTATCGAAGGAAGCGCTGTTCGACGTCGCGTCGACGTCCTCGGGCCAATGCTGGTCGATCACCAGCTACTGCCCTGTGCCGGGGCCCGTTCCGACCTCGCCGGCCAACAACGACTACAAGCCGGGGTTCGCCGTCGCCCTGATGACCAAGGACCTGGCTCTTGCGCAGGAGGCGGCCCGCTCCTCGGGCTCGCCGACGCCGATGGGTGCGGCCGCCGCTCAGCTGTACCGTCTGTTCGAGGCGGCAGGGCACGGCGGCGACGACTTCTCCGGCATCATCAGGATGATGCGCGGCGAGGTCTGAGGCGGCAGCCAGGGCGCCCTCAGGGCAGGCGTGTCGGCTGGCTGGTCTCGGCAACGAGGCGTTGGCGCTCGCGGCCGGCATCGGCGCGAGGATCCTCGGCGAGAGGCCTGACGAAGCGCCTGTCGGGCCTCCTGCTTGCCGGCTCGTTTGCGGGCTCGCGCGTGGTGGCGTGCACTTTCGCGAGCACGCGGGCATAGGCTGTGAAGCTGAGGCTGGTCATGGTCACTCCTCCCATTAGGGTTGCGGCCTTGCATATGCCCATCCTGCGGCGCAAAGTGTTAACAGCGCCTCGCTGGCGTCTTGCGAAGGCGATCGAACGGTGGCTTGGCTTTCCGCCTGCTGAACCGACTCTTAAGGCGGGCGGTCAATTGCCGACAGCCAGCGTTTCCGCGGCGCTAACCCAGTCGCCGCCCGTCACGCCTGCATAGAGGGAGGATCGGCATGAGCCCGCCCAGAACCTATGTTTTCGATGCCTACGGCACATTGTTCGACGTGCACTCGGCAGCGGCAAAGCACAAGGACGCTATCGGCCCCGTCTGGGATCGCATGTCCCAGACCTGGCGCACGAAGCATCTCGAGTACACTTGGATTCATGCGCAGACCGGGCGCATGACCACCTTCTGGACGTTGACCGAGCGAAGCCTCGACTATGCGATTGCCAGTGTCGGCGGCATCCCGGCCGGGACGCGGGCGAAGCTGCTCGAGGCCTATCGTGTCCTCGATGCCTATCCCGAGGTCGCGGAGGTGCTTGCGGGTCTGCGAGCCAAGGGCGCGAAACTGGCGATCCTGTCCAACGGCGATCCCGACATGCTGGAGAGCGCCGTCGGCTCGGCGGGGCTCGGGCCGTTGCTCGATGCCGTCATCTCGGTGAGCGAGGCGGGCATCTTCAAGCCGGCGGCGAGCGTCTACGCCCTCGCCACGCGGCGTTTCGGCGTGGCACCGGCGGAGGTCTCGTTCCAGTCGTCGAACCGCTGGGACATCGCCGGCGCGAAAGTATTCGGCTGTCGCTGCGTGTGGATCAACCGCATGGCCGCTCCCGACGAGTACCCGGACATGGCCCCCGACGGCGTGACCCGCGACCTGCGCCCGCTACTGGCGGACGCTGCTTGACGAGACGCAGCTCGGGCGTTCAGCCCTTGGGCTCCGCGGCAGCGCCGCTCCGGATCATCGCGTCGATCTCGGCCGACGTATAGCCGACCTCGGCGAGAACCTCGCGCGTGTGCTGGCCGTGCAGCGGCGCCGGTCGATGCACGCCGCCCGGCGTTTGCGAGTACTTGACCGGCAGTCCGATGGTCTGCACCGAGCCGGCGCGTGGATGCTCGACGGTCGGCGTCATGTTGCGCGCCGCCGTCTGCGGGTGGGTGTGCATCTCCTTGACAGACAGCACCGGGCCGGCCGGGACACCGGCATCGGCGAGGATGGCCAGCCATTCCGCCGTCGTGCGCGTCTCGAGCCGGCTTTCGAACTCGGCGACGAGGGCCGGGAGGTTGCTCATGCGGCCACCGTTGAGCTTGAAGCGCGGGTCCTCGGCCAGATGCTCGGCGCCGATCACCTTGAGCACGCGCGCCCAATTGCGCTGGTTGGAGCCGCCGATATTGATCCAGCCGTCCTTGGTGCGGAACGACTGGTAGGGCGCATTCAAGGGATGGGCCGAGCCGAGAGGACCCGGCGCCACGCCCGTCGCGAAGGTGATGGCCGACTGCCAGTAGGTATGCGTGACGCCGGCCTCGAACAGCGATGTGTCGACGAGTTGGCCTTCGCCGGTCTTGAGCTTGTGCGCGTAGGCGGCCGAGATGCCCATGGCCAGCAGGATGCCGGCGGTGATGTCGCAAACGGGCGGGCCGACCTTGCAGGGCGCGCGGCCCGGCCCTTCGCCCGTCACCGACATCAGGCCCGACATGCCCTGTGCGATGAGATCGTAGCCGCCCTGCTCGGCCAGTGGTCCCGTGCGCCCGAAGCCGGAGATGGCGCCGTAGATGAGGCCGGGATTGATGCGCTTGAGATCCTCGTAGCCGAGCCCCAGTCTCGGCATGGTGTCGCGCCGGTAGTTCTCGGTCAGCACGTCGGCCGAGGCGACCAGCTTGAGAAGGGCTGCCTTGCCGGCATCGCTCTTGAGGTCGAGCGCGATGCCGCGCTTGTTGCGGTTCATCATCATGAAGGCTGCCGGCTCGCCGTTGATGTCCGGCGGCAGCATGCGGCGGGTGTCGTCGCCGCCCTCCATCTTCTCGACCTTGACCACATCGGCACCGAGGTCGGCGAGCATCAAGCCGCAGACCGGCCCGGCCATCACGTGGCAGAGCTCGATGACCCGCATGCCGTGGAGTGGTCCCCGGACCTCGCCGTGCGCCATCTCTTCGTCTCCCTCTCTGACTCGCCTCAACGACCCGTCCAGTTCGGCGGGCGCTTGGACAGGAACGCCTCGAGGCCTTCCCGGAAATCGGCACTACCGTAGCACTGGTGGATGAGGTCGCGGTCGTCGATCTTCGGACCGCCTGCCCTCATGCGCGCCAGAAGCTGCTTGGTGATGCGCAGCGTCAGGGGGGCCAGGCCGGCAATCTGGCGGGCGAGCTCGAGGGCGCGTGCAAGCACCGCATCGTGGTCGTCGCACAGCTCGCTGACGAGGCCGATCGCCTGCGCCTCGTTGGCGTCGACCAGCCGGGCCGTGAAAATCATCTCGACGACGCGCGCCTCGCCGACCAGCGACACCAGCCGCGCCAGGCTGGCGGCGGACAGGCAGTTGCCGAGCGTCCGCGCGATGGGGAAGCCGAACTTGGTATCGCGCGTAGCCAGCCTGAGGTCGCAGCAGGCGGCGATGGCCGAGCCACCGCCGGTGCAGGCGCCGGAGATGGCGGCGATGGTCGGCAGCGGGCAGGACGAGATGGCGTCGAGGATGCCTTCCACCTTCGCCTCGTAGGCGAGCCCGTCGTCGCCGCCCTTGAAGGCGCGGAACAGCGAGATGTCGGTGCCGGCGGCGAAGGCGCGGCCGCCGGCGCCCGTCATGACGATCGCCTTGACCGAGCCGTCGGTCGGTGCGGCCGAGCAGATGGCGGCAAGCTGCTCGTACATTTCGAAGGTGAAGGCGTTGCGCGCCTTCGGCCGGTTGAAGGTGACGAGGCCGATGCCATCGGTCACCTCGTACAGGATTTCGCTCTCGGGGCGGTCGCTCATCGTGCTCCTCCGCTCAGGCATGATCAGCAAGGTAGCGCATGGCGGCCGCCACGCCACCCGCCGTGTGCGGCACGCCCGCGAGACCGAGGCCCATCTCGACGCCGGCCAGTGCGCCGATGATCGTGAGATCGTTGGTGTCGCCGAGATGGCCGATGCGGAAGACCTTGCCGGACACTTTCGACAGCCCCGTGCCGAGCGACATGTCGAACCGCTCGAGCACGATCTTACGGAAGGCGTCGGCGTCATGGCCTTCCGGCATCAGCACGGCCGTGAGAACCGGCGAGTGGTAGCGCGGATCGCGGCAGAGGTTCTCGAGGCCCCAGGCGGCGACGGCCCGGCGCACCGCCTCGCCGTGGCGGGCGTGGCGGGCGAAGACCCGGTCGAGTCCCTCCTCGTGGAGCATGTCGATGGCCTCGGCGAGGCCGTAAAGCAGGTTCGTCGCCGGCGTGTAGGGGAAAAACCCGTTTTTGTTGTTGGCCAGCATCTCCTCCCACGACCAGAAGAGGCGCGGCATGCGCGAGGCCTTGGCGGCGGCGAGCGCCTTGTCGCTGACGGCGTTGAAGGAGATGCCGGGCGGCAGCATCAGGCCCTTCTGTGAGCCCGACACCGTGACGTCGACGCCCCATTCGTCATGGCGATAGTCGGCCGAGGCGAGCGAGGAGATGGTGTCGACCATGAGCAGCGCCGGATGGCGCGCGGCATCGACCGCCTTGCGGATCTCGTCGATGCGCGACAGCGCGCCGGTCGACGTCTCGTTGTGGACGACGCAGACGGCCTTGATGGCGTGCGCCTTGTCCTCGCGCAGGCGCGTTTCGATCGCGGCGGCATCGGCGCCGCCGCGCCAATCGGAGGCGATGAACTCCGGTTCGAGGCCGAGGCGCTTCGCCATGCTGCACCAGAGCGTGGCGAAGTGCCCCGTCTCGTACATGAGCACGCGGTCGCCCGGCGAAAGCACGTTGGCGAGCGCCGCCTCCCAGGCGCCCGTCCCAGAGGCCGGGAAGATGATCACCGGCTGGCGGGTCTTGAAGATCGACTTGATGCCCTCGAGCACGCGCTTGCCGAGCGCCTGGAAGTCCGGCCCGCGATGATCGATGACGGCGCTCGACATGGCGCGGAGGATGCGGTCGGGGACGGGGGTCGGCCCGGGGATCTGCAGGAAGTGGCGACCAGCGCGGCGGGGCTCGTTCGACATCGTTCGGCTCCTTGGGACTCGGGCGGCGGAGTGAGATCCGCGCGGTGTGCAGTGTCGGTGCGGTGATCGCGCCGAGCGTGCGGCTCGGCCGCGCGTCGGACAGGTCGTGTTGTGAGGCACCCAGCCTCCGCCACGACCCATGCTTGGGCCTTGCGCAGGGGCACGCTTCATGTCATTCGTAATTTTGAATGCAAAATGCAGTCAAGTGGTTTCTGGTCCGCCTCATCGCCGTGCGTCGCGGAGGGAGACGGGAAGGATCGGGGCCGAGGGGGCTCGATGCGCATCCATGATCAGAGGAGCCGTCGCCTGGCCGAAAGGCTCGCCAGGGAGATCGAGGGCGAGGTTCTGTTCGACGTGGCGAGCCGCGGGCGCTATGCGACCGACGCCTCGTTCTATCAGATCATGCCGGCCGGCGTCGTCGTGCCGCGGCGTCAGGAGGATCTTGACGCCATCGTCGCCCTGGCGCGCGAGGAAGGTGTGGCGCTGCTGCCTCGCGGCGGTGGGACCTCGCAGTCAGGCCAGACGGTTGGCGACGCGCTCGTCGTCGATTGCAGCAAGTATCTCGACGGTCTCCTCGCCTTCGACGCCGAGGCCCGCACGTGCACGGTCGAGCCGGGCATTGTTCTCGACGAGTTGAACCGCCGCATCGCCAAGTCGGGCCTCTGGTTCCCCGTGGACGTCTCGACCAAGTCGCGCGCGACCATCGGCGGCATGGCCGGCAACAACTCGTGCGGCACGCGCTCGATCCGCTACGGCGTCATGCGCGACAACGTGCTGGCGATCGACGCCATCTTGGCCGACGGCAGCCAGGCGCGGTTCGCGGGGGTCGGGCCGGGCGACCTCGACACGAACATTCCGGATTCCGCGCGCGAGATTTTTCGCGACCTGCTCATGCTCGGCGAGCAGGAGCGCGACGTGCTGGAGAGCGCCTACCCCAAGACCGCGCGGCGCGTCGGCGGCTATAATCTCGACGCTCTCGTGCCGGGGGGCGGCGCGGTCAATCTGGCGACGCTGCTGGTGGGCTCCGAGGGCACGCTCGCCCTCTCCCGCCGCCTCGATCTGAAGCTTGCGCGCCAGCCGCGCAACAAGGCGCTGGGCATCTGCCATTTCCCGACCTTCCGCCGGGCGATGGAAGCGACGGCGGCCATCGTCGGCCTCGGTCCCGTTGCCGTCGAGGTCGTGGATCGGACGCTGCTCGAGCTCGGCCGTGACATCCCCATGTTCCGGCCGGTGATGGAGCGCTACGTGCAGGGCAGCCCCGATGCGCTGCTGCTCACGGAATTCGCGGAAGAGGACCAGGTCGAGAACGAGCGCCGTCTTGCCCGGCTCGACGAGCTGATGGGCGATCTTGGCCTGCCGAACGCGGTCGTGAAAGTGACGGACGGTGCCGGCCAGCGCGCCGTCTGGGAGGTGCGCGAGGCGGGCCTCAACATCATGATGAGCATGAAGAGCGAGGGGAAGCCCGTCTCCTTCATCGAGGATTGCGCCGTGCCGCTCGCGCATCTCGCCGATTACACGGAGCGCCTGACCGAGGTGTTCACGCGCCATGGCACCAAGGGCACGTGGTATGCGCATGCCTCAGTCGGTTGCCTGCACGTGCGCCCGGTGCTGAATCTCAAGCTCGAGAAGGACGTGAAGACCATGCGCGCGATCGCCGAGGAGGCGTTCGCCATGGTTCGCGAGTACAAGGGCGCGCATTCCGGCGAGCACGGCGACGGCCTCGTGCGCTCCGAGTTTCACGAGGCGATGTACGGTCGCGACGTCGTCAGGCTGTTCGAGAGGGTGAAGGATCGCATCGATCCTGCCGGCCTCTTCAACCCCGGCAAGATCGTGCGCCCGCCCCGCATGGACGACCGCTCGCTCTTCCGCTTCAAGCCGGACTACCGGGTCGAGGGGCTCGAGACCGTGCTCGACTGGTCGGCCTGGCCCGGCGCCGGCGGCGGCTTCCAGGGCGCCGTCGAGATGTGCAACAACAACGGTGCCTGCCGTAAGCTCGAGGCGGGCGTCATGTGTCCGTCCTATCGCGCCACGCGCAACGAGCGGGACGTCACGCGCGGGCGCGCCAACACGCTGCGGCTGGCCATCTCGGGGCAGCTCGGGGAGGCTGGTCTGGCGAGTGCGGAGGTCCACGACGCGCTGGCGCTGTGCGTCTCCTGCAAGGGCTGTCGGCACGAGTGCCCGACCGGCGTCGACATGGCGAAAATGAAGATCGAGGCGCTGGCGGCGCGCAATCACGCGCGGCATGGTGTGATCTCGTTGCGAGACCGTCTCGTCGCGCATCTGCCGCGCTATGCGCCCTACGCCCGCTATCTCGCGCCGCTGCTCAATCTTCGCAACGCCTCGCCGCTGCTGGCGCGGCTCGCCGAGCCGGTGATCGGCATGTCACGTCACCGCAAGCTGCCGCGCTGGCGCTTCCGGTCGTTCTCGCAGACCGCCGCGCGTGTGCCCGAGGCGTGGCGACCGGAGAAGTTCACGACGGAGAGCCCGCAACGGAATGGGCGGCAGGGTCCCTTTGCCTGCGATCCGCCAAAGGTCGCGGTTCTCTTCGCGGATACCTTCAACCGGACGTTCGAGCCCGAGAATCTCGACGACACGCTCTACGTGCTGGAAGCCCTCGGCTACAGCGTGAGTGTCGCGGGAGCCGGCGAGAGGCGTCCGCTCTGCTGCGGGCGCACGTATCTCGCGGCCGGTCTGGTTGAGGAAGCGAAAGCCGAGGCGCGCCGCATGCTGGCGGCGCTGGCCGAGCCATTGCGGCTCGGCTTGCCGATCGTCGGCATCGAGCCGTCGTGCCTGCTGACGCTGCGCGACGAGTTTCTCGCGATGGGGCTCGGGGAGCCCGCCGGCAAGCTCGCCGCCTCGAGCTTCCTGCTGGAGGAGTTTCTGGTCCGCGAGGCGAAGGCGGGCCGCATCGGCGACGTGCTCGGCAGGCTCGACGGCACGGCGCATCTCCACACGCACTGTCATCAGAAGGCCTTCGGCGCAGCGGGGGCGGTGGAGCAAACGTTGCGCATGGTCGAGGGATTGACGGTCAAGCCGATCGAGTCGGGCTGTTGCGGCATGGCCGGCAGCTTCGGCTATCAGGCCGAGACCTACGATGTCTCGATGGCCATGGGGGAGGCGTCGCTGCTGCCTGCGGTGCGCCAGACTGCAGCCGGCGAATTCGTGCTCGCCGACGGCTTTTCCTGCCGCCACCAGATCAAGGACGGTACGGCCCGCGAGGCCATGCACGTGGCCGGGCTGCTGCGCCGCGCGCTCGCGGGCGGGGCTGCGCCGACCGCGGGCAAGGTTGCGGGAGGGGCGCCATGAGCGTGCGGACACGAGCGACGCCCCGGACGCGATTGCGCGGCGTCGACCGCGCACGGGACCTCCCGGCGGCGACGCGTGAGCCGATCGCGCGGCGATCGCTGCACGACGAGCTGCTGCAGCGCCTGCGCGAGCTCATCGTCGAGGGCGCGCTGGTGCCGGGTGCGAAGGTGCCGGAGCGCGAGCTGTGCGAGCAATTCGCCGTCTCGCGCACGCCGATGCGCGAGGCGCTGAAGGTCCTGGCGGCGGAAGGTCTGGTCGTGCTGATGCCCAATCGCGGGGCGACAGTGTCCGAGCTGACGCGGGCCGAGCTCGAGGAGGTCTTTCCCGTCATGGGATCGCTCGAGGCGCTCGCCGGCCGGCTCGCCGCCGAGCACATCGAGGATGGCGAGATCGCCGACATTCGACGCCTGCACGAACGCATGGTGCGCCACTATCAGAGCGGCGAACTCAAAGCCTATTTTCGTGTGAACCAGGAGATTCACGAGCGCATTCTCGATGCCGCGCGCAATCCGACGCTTGCCAAGCTGTATCGTGGGCTCGCAGGGCGCGTGCGCCGCGCGCGCTACATCGCCAACATGTCGCCCGAGCGGTGGCGTCAGGCCGTCATCGAGCACGAAGCGATTCTCGCGGCACTTTCGGCGCGCGATGGACGACGGCTGGCGCGGCTTCTGGAAAGCCATCTCGCGCACAAGCTCGAAACGGTGCGCGAAGCGCTCGAGCGCGACGACTGATCCATTGCTGCACCGCATTTACAACTAAAGGTGAAGAGCGACACTGTGAGTGTGCTCGCGAATTGGGTTGCGCTCGCCGCGCCATTCCAGTGTCATGGACGCGTTGAATGGCGAATGGCGCGAAAGATCGCGCGTTGTGCCGGTTTCGATGTTGCAGACTTCGATACCAACGAATTGCGAATGAAGGCCGGCGATCGAGACCGGCTGAACCCCGGGAGAATACGTGCCATGGCTGACAAGATTACCGACAAGACCGTCTCGCGCCGCAAGTTCCTCAAGGGCAGCGCGATCGCCGGAGGTGCCGCGGCCGGCACCGTCGCCTTCCCGCAGGTGTCGCGTGCCCAGACCGTAACCTTGAAGATGCAGAGCTCGTGGTCGGCGAGCGACATCTTCCAGGAGATGGCCAAGCAGTACACCGAGCGCTGCGAGAAGATGTCGGGCGGCCGCCTCAAATTCGACCTTCTGCCGGCCGGAGCCGTCGTCAAAGCCTTCGAGGTGCAGAACGCCTGCCATTCGGGCGTCCTCGATGCGGCACACACCGTCACGGCCTACTGGTACGGCAAGAACAAGGCCGCCTCGCTGTTCGGCACGGGACCCGTGTTCGGCGCCAATGCCTCGCAGATCCTGGCCTGGATCCATTTCGGCGGCGGCAAGGATCTCTATGCCGAGCTGATCCAGAAGATCCTGAAGCTCGACGTGGTCGGCTTCTTCGCGATGCCGATGCCGACGCAGCCGCTCGGCTGGTTCAAGAAGGAGATCAAGGACGTCAAGGACATGCAGGGCCTCAAGTACCGCACGGTCGGCCTTGCGACGGACATCATGCAGGGCATGGGGCTCAAGGTCACGCAGCTTCCGGGTGGCGAGATCGTGCCGGCGTTGCAGCGTGGCGTCATCGAGGCGTTCGAGTTCAACAACCCGACGTCCGATCGCGCCTTCGGCGCCCAGAACGTGTCCAAAGTCTACATGATGGGCTCCTACCATCAGGCTGCCGAGTTCTTCGAGATCATCTTCTCGAAGAAGAAGTTCGACTCGCTGCCGGGTGAGCTCAAGGCCATCCTGGAGTACGGCGCCGAAGCCGCCAACACCGCGAACTTCGGCCTCGCCATGGATCGCTACTCGGCCGACCTGCAGACGCTCATCAAGAAGGACGGCGTCAAGGTCTACCGCACGCCCGAGAGCGTGATGAAGGCCCAGCTCACCTCCTGGGACAAGACGCTGGAGCGCCTCAACAAGGATGCCTTCTTCAAGAAGGTGGTGGACAGCCAGCGGGCCTGGTCCGATCGCGTCGGCTTCTATGAGCTGATGAACTCGGCCGACTACAAGCTCGCCTACAAGCACTACTTCCCGGGCAAGATCACCTTCTAGCCCGAACGTGCACCTGCACACGTGACGTGCTCACGGAGGTTTCGGGACGGCGCGGCTCGCGTCGTCCCGACTGACCGCCGCCGCCCTAGACCGTCTAACGAGTGGGTGTGCCCTTGAGGACCTTCATCAAATACGTCGACAAGCTGAGCGCCTGGATCGGCAAGGCCTTCGCCTGGTGCATCATCGCCATGACCTTCGGCGTCAGCTACGAGGTGTTCGTGCGCTATGTGCTGCGCGATCCCACGGCCTGGGCCTTCGATCTCTCCTACATGATGTATGGCACGCTCTTCATGATGGGCGGGGCCTACGCGCTCTCGCGCGACAGCCACGTACGTGGCGACGTGCTCTATCGCACATGGTCGCCGCGCACCCAGGCCAAGGTCGAGCTGGTGCTCTATTTCCTGTTCTTCTTCCCCGGCATCCTCGCTCTCATCTTCGGGGGTTGGAAGTTCGCCTTCCAGTCGTGGGGCTACAAGGAAGTGAGCGTCATGAGCCCGGCCAACGTGCCGATTTTCCAATTCAAGATGGTGATCCCGCTCGCCGGCGTGCTGATGTTCATCCAGGGGGTGGCGCAGGTCTGCCGCTGCCTCCTGTGCATCCGCGAAGGCAATTGGCCGGAGCGGGATGCTGATGTCGAGGAAACCGAGACGATGCTGATGCATCAGGCCGAGGACGATGCGCAGTTGAAGACCGAATGGGGTCTCGACAAAGGGAGCAGGGCATGACGGATCCGCAAATCGCCATCCTGATGCTGGGGCTCTTCATCTTCGTCATTCTGCTCGGGTTCCCCATCGCCTTCACGCTCATGGCCATGGCGGTCATGTTCGGCTACTACGCGTATTACGATCCCACGCGTATGCAGACGATCTTCGACAACCGGATATTCGATCTGCTGGTCAACCAGACGTACTCGGTGATGTCGAGCGACGTGCTGACGGCCGTGCCGTTGTTTCTCTTCATGGGATACATCGTCGAACGCGCGAACATCGTCGATCGGCTCTTCACGACCCTGCAGGTCACGGCCAAGCGCGTGCCGGGCTCCATGGCCGTGGCGGCGCTCGCCACCTGCGCGCTGTTCGCGACTGCCACCGGCATCGTCGGCGCCGTCGTCACGCTCATGGGTCTGCTCGCGTTCCCGCAGATGCTCAAGGCGCGCTACGACACCTCTTTTGCGGCCGGTGTGATCTGCGCCGGCGGCTGCCTCGGCATTCTCATCCCGCCGAGCATCATGCTCATCGTCTACGCCGCCACCGCCAATGTCTCCGTGGTGAAGCTCTACGCCGGCGCCTTCCTGCCGGGGTTCCTGCTCGCCGGCCTGTACATGCTCTACGTGATCGGCCGCTCGTTCCTCAATCCATCCATCGCGCCGAAGCCGCGGGACGACGAGATGCCGGATATTTCCGGCGGCAAGCTGCTGCTGCTGCTGCTCACGTCATTCGTGCCGCTGGCCGTTCTCATCCTGGCTGTGCTCGGAGCGATCCTGTTCGGCCTGGCGACACCGTCGGAGGCGGCGGCGGTCGGCTCGCTCGGCGGCATCCTGCTCGCTGCCGTCTATCGCTCCTTGACCTGGCAGCGGCTCAAGGAGTCGGTCTATCTCACGGTGCGCACGTCGGCGATGGTGTGCTGGCTGTTCGTGGGCTCGTGGACGTTCTCCTCGGTCTTCTCCTATCTCGGCGGCGAGCAGCTCGTGAAGGAGTTCGTGCTCGGGCTCAACCTGTCGCCGATCGCCTTCCTGATCCTGACGCAGATCATCATCTTCCTGCTCGGCTGGC
>JAGRKR010000135.1 GCA_020442225.1 Hyphomicrobiaceae bacterium
TTCTTGCGACACGAGCGCCGGAGACCGTTCCGGCGTGCCGGAATGAGACAGTGGTGTTCAGGATCAAGTGCCATGTTCGAGCGTAACAGGGTCGACACGATCGATCAGAGCGGTGTTTCGGTAAGGCTCGTCTTCGACGACGGGAACGAGTTGATCGGCCGGCTCATCATTCCGACCGGGCGCAACCTGTTCGAGCACCTGAACGGACCCGGCGCATTCCTGGAGTTCGAGCATTACGAGGGCGGGCGCCGCTACCTGGCGAAGGGTGTGCTCAAGACCATCGAGCTGCTCAACGTGCCGCGCGCGGAAAACCTTGCCGGCCGCCTCCGCGCGCTCGACGGTTTCGACCCCTATCAAATCCTCGGCCTCAAGCCCGGCGCCGCCTGGGACGAGGTGCGCCACGCCTACCACGAGCTTTCGAAGCGCTATCATCCCGATCGCTATGCCTCGGCCGCGCTGCCGGAGGAGGTCGTCTCGTATCTCTCGACGATGGCCCGACGCATCAACGCCGCCTATGCCGCGCTGGAGAGCGCCAAGGTCGTGCCCATCAGGGCGGCGAGCCAGCAGGCGGAGCCGATCTATACCTCCCAGCCGCGCGGCTGAAGCCCCCATCTCCGTTATGATCGAGGCGTGGGCGGCGGCTCCGTGCGGCCGTCGGTCTGCCGCCAGGGCTTCGCGGTCCCGGCTTCGCGGTCGTACAGGCGTGTCAGCAACTCGTCGATGGCGGGCTCGGGCGACGCGGCCTTGTCGTGATGCTTGCGCTGCCGGTCCTGCCGCCGTCGCGCCCGCATCGTGGCGCCGGACTGCTTCAGACGCCGCGCGCCGAAAATGAGCAGCGGCCGGTCGGGCGCCTCGAGGTCAAGCTCCTCGAGAAACGTTTCCCGCAGGGCATAGAACGATTGCAGGATGGCGTCGCGCACCAGCCGGCGCTGGTCATCCGTCACGTCCAGGCTCTTGCGCGGATCGAGCGTCTGCAGTGCGCGGCGCATGTCGTGCAATGGCGCGTAGGGGTAGAGGCCGATCAGGCTGCTGGTCTCGCCGACATTGCGATAGACCGAGCGCATATTGTCGATCGTCTCGGAAACCTTGCAGAAGGTGGCGACATACTCGCGCTCGGTTGGCTTCTCGAGCTGCGTGTAGGCGAACAGCGCTGACTTGGTCGCGATGATGTCGCGCCACTCGGCCTTGAGGGAGTCGAGGAAGCTCGAGCGCTTCTGGAACACGTTGGTGATGTAGGCGACGCCGGCCGTGGCAATCAGCAGGGACATGTCCCGCAGGAATTCATAGAGATCCTTCAGTAGCTTTTCGAAGCCGGTTCCCGCCAGTCCGGGCAGGTGATCGGCGATCTTGGCGAACAGTGTCAGCAGCAGCGTGAGCGCCACTACGACGTAGACACGGCGCAAAGTGCGGGAGAGCGTCGAGCGCGTCATGGCGTGGTATCCCCCCGTGTCACGGCTGGCGGCTGCGATCGGTTGCTGCGGCGGCGTCCCGCGCCGAGGGATGCAGCCCGCAGGCGTAGCCGGCCTTGAGCACAGACACTATCGCCGCGGGCGTCAAGACCTCGACCACATCCAGCCGTGGCTGCGGGCCGGCGACGGGACCATAACCGCCGGGCTGCCACACGACGAGCCGGTCGCGAACGACGAGGTGAGGCCGACCGGCCAGGCGCACGAACGTGCCCTCGGGGAGGCCATCCAGCGGGGCCGAGACGGTTCGCTTGCTGCCATCGGCGCACAATCTCTCATCGTGCAGGCGGGCATCCATGGCCGCGGCCGTCGCCCGGGCCTGCGGCAAGCCGAGCGCACTTGCCCAGAGCGTGGCGAACTGCAGGAAGTCCTGCCGCCGGCATTCGAAGCACGGCCGGTGGCCTGCCGCCAGAGCGGTCGCCTCGTCGAGGAAAAAGAGCTCGGTATAGCTTGCCGGCCCCATGATCTGCCGCTGCCGGCCGTTGAACGCGAGCTTGCAGGCGATCCACTGGCGGCTGCTCCAGCGCCGCCGGCCGAGGCTGAAGTCGGGTCGGTGCAGGCGGCCTCCGCGATTGCCCATGAGCAAGCCGCGAGCCGTCAGGGCGACGATGTCGCCCTCGGGCGTGACGCGATTCTGGAGCGGCGACGTGCGTTCTGCCATGGTGCGCATGGAGCCAAGCAGGAAAGGGGCGACAATGCCGTCAGGACAACCCGGCGTGCGCGTGGACATAGAGACCTATTGCGGCGACGCCAAGGTCGCCCGCGTGACGGTCGACAACGAGCGGCGGCTGAATTGCCTGTCGACACCGATCATCGTGGCTCTCAGGGTGGAGTTCGAGGCGCTCGCCCGCGACGGTGAGCTGCGGGCGGTGATCCTGACGGGAGCTGGCGACAAGGCCTTCATCGGCGGCGCCGATCTCAAGGAGCTCGGCGCACTCGCCCCGGACAGCGCGCGGCTCTTCATCACCAATCTGCACAAGGCGTGTCTGGCCATCCGAAGCTGTCCGGTGCCGGTGATCGCCCGCATCCAGGGCTTCACGCTCGGTGCGGGACTGGAGATCGCCGCGAGCGCCGATATCCGCGTCGCCAGCGAGACCGCCGTGCTCGGCATGCCCGAGGTGGTGATGGGGCTGCCGTCGGTGATCGAGGCGGCGCTGCTGCCGCGCCTGATCGGCTGGGGCAAGACCAACGAGCTGCTGTTGACGGGCGATACTCTCGAGGCGGCGGAGGCGCGGGGGATCGGCCTCGTCGAACATGCCGTGCCGCCGTCAGAACTAGACGCCAAGGTCGGGCGACTGGTCGAGGCGATCTGCAGGGCCGCGCCGCAGGCCGTGCGCAGCCAGAAGGCGCTGATCACGCGATGGGAGCAGGCCTCGATCGCGGAAGGCGTCTATGCTGGTATCGACGCCCTGTCGGACGCCTACAGAACCGGCGAACCGCAGAGCCGTATCGCCGCCTTCTTCAAGGAACGCGCGCGCTCCAAGGGAACGAGCGGGCAGGGCGGCTAGGGCTAGGGCGCGACTGGCGCCCCTTCAGGACACGCTCACTCGGCGCGGCCAGAGTCCACCCGCACGGCGACGGGCTCGACCTGCGTGTGCGCCGTTTCGGTCTCGGCGCTCGTCTCCCGTGTGGTGGCCAGCGAGTAGACAATGCCGCCGGCCAGCAGCGCGAAGGTCACCCCGAGGCTGACCTCGGTCGGGATCTTGCCCACCAGCGGCTGCACGAAGATCTTCGAGCCGATGAAGATGAGCACGAGGGCGAGCGCGTACTTCAGGCCCTCGAAGCGGTGCACCATGGCCGCCAGCACGAAATAGAGCGACCGCAGGCCAAGCACGGCGAAGATGTTCGACGTGTAGACGATGAACGGGTCCTGCGTGAGCGCGAAGATCGCCGGGATGGAATCGACCGCGAAGATCAGGTCGGCGAACTCGATCATCACCAGCGCGACGAATAGCGGAGTGACCCAGAGCACGGCCTTGCCCGTCTCCGGATGTGGCCGGCGGATGATGAAATGATCACCTTCGATGGTCGGAGTGACGCGGAAGCGCTTCCTGATCCAGAGCAGGATCGGGTTGGAGGCGATGTCGGGGTTGGAGTCCGCCTTCAACAGCATCTTGAAGCCGGTGAAGACGAGGAAGGCGGCGAAGATATAGAGGACCCAGTGGAAGTTCTGGATGAGCGCGGCGCCGATGCCGATCATCAGGGCGCGCAATACGATCACGCCGAGAATGCCCCAGAACAACACGCGATGCTGATACTTCTGCGGGATCGCGAAGTAACCGAAGATCAGCGACATCACGAAGATGTTGTCGAGGGAGAGCGTCTGCTCGACCACGAGACCGGTCAGGTAGAGCTCGAAGGCCGTCCAGGCCCGTTCGCGAGGTGTGGCCGCGGCCGCGATGTGGGGATCGAGGCCTCCGGTGTTAACGCCCGTGTAATAGAGATACCAGACGACGGCAGAGAAGGCCCAGCCGAGACCGACGCAAAAGGCGGCAAGCTTGACGCTCTCGCGCATGTCGATCACATGCGGCGTCTTGTTGAAGACGCCGAGGTCGATCGCCAGAATGAGCAGGACGAAGGCGAGGAAGGCCAGCCAGATCCAAATGGGCATGCCCAGCCAAACGGCCGAGACGGCCCCCATCAGCCAATCCGCCATGCATAGCCCCGCGCATAAAGATCACTGACTCCGGCGGACATTCTGCGCCGGCGAGCGTCGTGATGGTTGCTCTGGTCCCGTGCTCCCGATGTCGGTGCGCATCACAATGATGTCAAGAGACCCGCCGGATTTGAACGGCGCTAACAAATTAACGGCGACCTGGGTCAGCCGAGCTGGGATCGCTTGGCCGCGCGGACTGCCGCGGACGCCAGCAGCAGATACCGGCACCGGCGGCGCGGTCGCCACGTGGCACGCGCCCCCGGCCGGCGATCCTATCCGCGATTGCGAACGGCCAGCGTGCGCAATCGCAGCGCGTTCAGGCGGATGAAGCCTTCCGCGTCCTTCTGGTCGTAGGCGCCGCGATCGTCCTCGAAGGTCACGAGCGTCGAGGAATAGAGCGATTTGGGGCTCTCCCGCCCGGTCACGATGACGTTGCCCTTGTAGAGCTTGAGGCGCACCTCGCCCTCGACGTGCTCCTGGGACTTGTCGATCAGGGCCTGCAGCATCTCGCGCTC
>JAGRKR010000136.1 GCA_020442225.1 Hyphomicrobiaceae bacterium
CGGTTCGGTGAAATGCTGCTTGGCCTCTATGGCGCGCGACTGGAGCGGCTGACCCTGGGCGAGGGCCGGGAGCGAACCATCTTCGCCGACAGCGTCGTCGACGCCTTCTTCGTAGATCTTCAGAAACCCGTCGAAGCGGATGACCGAGCCGGTCGCGCGGACGCCATAGGGCTTTCCGTCCGAGCCCGCGACGTCGATATCCGCCGTGGTGCGTTCGATTTCCGCGCTGGAGGCCTGACTCGCGAGCGTGCGCTGCCAGATCAGCTTGTAAAGCTTCAGCGCGTCCGGCTCGAGATAACGGCCGACCTTGTCGGGGGCCTTGGTGAAATCCGTGGGCCGGATGGCCTCATGGGCTTCCTGCGCGTTCTTGGCCTTGGTCGAATATTGACGCGGCGAGGCGGGTACGTAACGCGATCCGTAGAGTCCCGTCACGAGCGACCGGATCGCCGAAACGGCTTCGGGCACGATCTGCACGCCGTCGGTTCTCATATAGGTGATGAGGCCTTCGGTGGTGCCGCCCAAATCGACGCCTTCATAGAGCCGCTGGGCGACCTGCATGGTCTGGCGCGGGCTGAAGCCGAGCTTGCGTGAGGCCTCTTGTTGCAGTGTCGAGGTGGTGAACGGGGCCGCCGGGTTTCGCTTCTGAGACTTGCTCTCGATGTTGCCGACGCTGAAGCGTCCGCCCTCGAGCGCGGCCTTCAACGCTTCGGCCGTCTGCGCATCGGGGATGTCGAACTTTTCGAGCTTCTGTCCGTCGGCCGAGACCAGCCGCGCTGTGAACTCCTCGTTCTTGTCGGTCGCGAGGCTTGCTGTGATCGACCAATATTCCTGGGCGACGAATTTCTCGATCTCCAGTTCGCGCTCGCAGACGAGGCGCAGCGCGACGGACTGGACGCGGCCCGCGGACCTTGCGCCCGGAAGCTTCCGCCACAGAACCGGCGACAGGGTGAAGCCGACGAGATAGTCGAGCGCGCGCCGGGCGAGATACGCATCGACCAGAGGCTCGTCGATCTCGCGCGGGTGACGCATGGCGTCGAGCACGGCTTCTTTCGTCACCGCGTTGAAGACGACGCGCTCGACCGGAATTTTGCTCAGCAGCTTCTTGCGGTCCAGCACCTGCAGAACGTGCCAGGAAATGGCCTCGCCTTCGCGGTCCGGGTCGGTCGCGAGGATCAGCTTGTCAGCGCCTTTGACCGCCTGCGCGATCTCGTTCAGCCGTTTCTGGGATTTGGGATCGACGTCCCAATGCATCTCGAAGTCGTTGTCAGGCAGCACGGAGCCATTCTTGGACGGCAGATCGCGCACATGCCCATAGGACGCCAGCACCCGGTAATCGGAGCCGAGATACTTGTTGATGGTTTTGGCCTTGGCCGGCGATTCGACGATGACGATGTTCATGAAAATGTTCCTAGCCGCGCGGGCGGCGGGCGGCCAAGCAGGAAATTTAGGAATCGGCCGCGAACTTGAAGCGGAAAATGGTGTTTCGAACTGCCGCTGTCAAATTCAGGGCGATGGCGGTAGTGGCACAGTTTGCCCTGCCTTAATTCAAAAGGCCCTGGAATCCTAGGAATCAGAGCCCCATACTCCCATCATGGACGGAAAGCACCCAAA
>JAGRKR010000137.1 GCA_020442225.1 Hyphomicrobiaceae bacterium
CGACAACACGCTCTATCCCGCCGAGTGCAATCTGTTCGAGCAGGTCGATCGGCGCATGGGCGAGTTCATCGCCGATTTCCTCGATGTGCCGTATGAGGAGGCACGCTACCTCCAGAAGCACTATTATCGCCGGCACGGCACGACGCTGTCTGGGCTGATGAAGGTGCATGGCCTCGATCCCCGGCCGTTTCTCGATTACGTGCACGATATCGATCTGACCCCTGTGCCCGAGAAGCCCGAGCTCGCCGCGGCGATCGCGCGCCTGCCCGGACGCAAGCTGATCTTTACCAACGGTTCGCGCCGTCACGCCGAGCGCGTCGCCGGCAAGCTCGGCGTGCTGCATCTCTTCGAGGACATCTGCGATATCGCCGCCTGCGACTTCGTGCCGAAGCCGCACGCCACGGCCTATGCCGCCTTCGTGAAGGCGCATGGCGTGCCGACGACGGCGGCGGCCATGTTCGAGGACATGCCGCACAATCTCGAAGAGCCGCACGTGCTCGGCATGACCACGGTTCTCGTGCATTCGAGCTATTACGATCACCCGATCCAGCACCAGATCAAGGGCTGGGACGAGCCGCCGGAGCACATCCACCACATGACCGAGGACCTGACGGCCTTTCTGGAGGTTCTGCTCGGCAAGGTCGGCGGGGCGGAGCCGGCCGGCCCCGCCACTCCAGCGAAATCGTGAGCCGCACGCGGGATCGGCGAGGTTGGGGCATGGCCTTCGCCGCTGTCGCGCGTCGTCCATCTTGCAGGCCGGCGCGAGGCCCGTTATAAGGCCCTCAGGCGCCACCTCGGATGCTCTCCGTTGCGGCGCCTCAATCGTCTGAAAAGCCCGTATGGTTTGCGGAGTGTAGCGCAGCCTGGTAGCGCACCTGCTTCGGGAGCAGGGGGTCGGGAGTTCGAATCTCCCCACTCCGACCATCGTTTCAATGGCTTAGCGGATCGCGAATTGGGTGGAGTGGTAAACCCGGCAGGGAGTTTACCACTTTCGCGTTCTGTTCCCGTTCGCTTTTCATGATCGACGAGCTTGTTGATGGCGGCCTCGGCGAGGCGCCGCTGGCGCGCTTGGCGTGTGTAGTGTGCGACCATTTCCCTGGCCCGATGGCCGGTAATCGCAGCGATCTCCTCGTCGGTGCAGCCGGCCTCGGCGAGGCTGCGACTGGCCGAGTGCCTCAATCCGTGAAAGTGCAGCGCCCGCAAGCCCGCAACGTCGAGCGCCCGCCGGAACGCCTTCGCGAAGCCTGAGCGATCCCAAGGACCGGCACCCGGGCCCTTGACGAGTAGTCCGACCTCGATGCCGAGCTGGTCCAGGTAGGCGCGGAGGGCCGGGTGGGCAGGGATCCAGAGCGGCTCTCCGGTTTTCTCTTGCGCCTCGACGCGGATCCAAGCCCCGTCGTAATCGGCCTTTGTCATGGCCAGCACGTCGCCTCGGCGCTGTCCGGTATAGCGACCCAGCATGTAGGCCGTGCGAATGGGTCCGATTGGAGTGATGGCCTCGAATTCCGCTAGGGCCTCGTCCGACCAAGCCGTGTAGCGCTGGCTGGTGTGCGTGCGCGCAATGCGCATCGCCGGGTTCTCCGAGACCAGCTCGCGATCGAGCCCCCATGAGAAAAGCCTGCGCACAACCTGGATGAACTGATCCGCAGTGCGGCCGGCGCCGATCTGATCCCGAAGCGCGAGGATATGCCGCCGGCGGATCGCCGCGGCAGGATGCTCGCCGATGATCGAGATCCGGTCGAGCTGCCGGCGATAGTAATCGCGCGACTTCGCTCGCAGTCGTTGGAATTCGGGGCTGGCGAGGTAGTCCCGCACCATCGCGGCAAGCGAGTCCGGCACTATGCGCTGCGGGCCTCCTTTTGGCTCGAGGCCTGCAAGGATCTCGGCATAACGTGCGTGGAATGCCGCACTCTCGGGATCGTCGGGGAGACGCTGGTACATGTCTCTGAAGCGGAAATAGTAGTAGATCCGTCCGCGGCGTGGGATGGCCTTCACATACCTGGGCAGGCTAGGGCGCCGCGCCATTTGCGCCTCGTTGAATGCGTTGCATGATAGCGTCGCGGGTTGCGTCGGCCTCATGGTGCCCTGTCGAGGCCAAGCCAGCAAGTTTGTCGATTGCGGCGTCGAGGGCACGACGGTCCCAGATCTGTCGATCCGAGACGCCGAGGCTCAGCGGTGGTGGGAAGCGGCCGGCCGTGACTTCCTTCTCGAACGTGTGTCTCGAGAGCCCGACATAGGTCGCGGCTTCGTCCAGCGACAGCCCGCGCACGACGACGCCGGCGGCGGCAAGGCGAGCGCGAATGGCGGAACGACCACGGGAACTCGGCATCAGGGGAACTCGGTCTACGGTGCCTCCAAGATCGTCACGATCGGCGCACGACCCGGGTTGCGCTCGACAGCAATCAGCCGTGCGTCTTCGAGCCAAGCCAGCGCACGATACTTGGCGTTGCGATCGAGACTGAAGCGAACGCCGGAGATGTTGCTCAAGGGAATCGTTCGCGATCTCGCGAGCCCCGCCGCATACCAGAGCGCAATGCCGGCATGCATCGACCTGCCGGGCAGTCGTGCAGCGGCTTCGAGCCAGTTCAACGGTATGGGACCCTTCAGGAACCGCTCGCCCGTCTTGGGGTGCGGTGGTCTCCGCACTGAGGTCGCCAAAGCCCTGGATCGGAGGCGAAGCCGATCAGCCTGGATCGGTGTCATCACCCCTCTCTTTCTTAGATACATATAAGGAGATTATACGGGGGTGCGCGGGTGCACAGGAGCCGTGGCGCTCGTGAGCAGGCGACGCCGTGCGTTCGTCTGCCGGCTCGTCGAGGGCTCGCTGTACGGCACGCCAGACCACGGTGCCTCTGTCGTCCGAAAGCCGATCGGGGTGACGCACAACCTTGACCTCGGTCGCCAGTGCAAAGCCATCGAGGACGATCCGGCTGGCTTCGGCCATGTGGTCTTGGGTGGTTGCGATCGTCGCGTCGAGATCTTCGATCGGCGCCTCGATCAGCAGGGCATCATGCATCGGCATGCAGACCCGGATGCCGGCCTCAGTGGCCGTGCAGCAGGCCAGCCGCAGCATCTCCGCTCCGTTGGCCTGCAGCGGGAAGTTGCGCAGGAAGCGCGGATTGGCATCCGGTCCAACGGCAATACGCCAGCCGAATACGGACGTCAGGTGGCCATTGAGCAATGCATCCGCTTCGATGCCGTCGGACCAGCGCCAGAACTTCGGGAATGCCGCCTTGTGCGCTCGGACGAGTGCGTCTGCAGCTGCTTCGCTCCCGTCGATCAGGCGGGCGAGCGTGGACCGTCCCATGCCGTACTGCATGCCCAATGCGCACGTCTTGAAACGCGCCCGGATGTCAGGATGTGTCTCTGGTGTCGCCTCCTTCGGCGCTGCCCCGGCTTGGATCGCGAGTGCGAGGTAGGGATCTCCCGAGCTATAGGCAGCCTGCATGCGCTCGTCGCCGGACAGCGCGGCCGCGATGCCGAACTCCTGCTGTTTCCAGTCGATGAGAGCGAGCCCCATTCCAGGAGACGGGCGGACCAAATGCCGAGCCCACGCAGATTGCGCGAGAACGGAGGCCTTGGCGCTGGGCTGATTGCGTCCGGTGCG
>JAGRKR010000138.1 GCA_020442225.1 Hyphomicrobiaceae bacterium
CAGGTCGTGATTCGCCCGATGATGTATCTGGCGCTGAGCTACGATCACCGCATCGTCGATGGCAAGGAGGCCGTGACCTTCCTCGTGCGCGTCAAGGAGCTGCTCGAGGACCCGCAGCGTCTCATCCTCGAGCTCTAGTCGGAACAACGAAGCAGCGGGCCAGTCATGAGCACGACCTACGACCTTATCGTCATCGGCACCGGACCGGGTGGCTATGTCTGCGCGATCCGCGCAGCGCAACTCGGCCTCAAGGTCGCGGTCGTCGAGAAGCGGGCGACGCATGGTGGTACCTGCCTGAACGTCGGCTGCATCCCCTCCAAGGCGCTCCTGCATGCCTCGGAGCTGTACGCCGAAGCGGGGCACGGTTTCGCCGCCATGGGCATCAAGGTCTCGCCCGAGCTCGATCTGGCGCGCATGATGGCCTTCAAGGACGATGGCGTGAAGGGCAACGTGCAGGGCGTCGCCTTCCTGCTCAAGAAGAACAAGATCGCCACCTTCCAAGGCGTTGGCAGCATCGTTTCGGCCGGCCGGGTGCGCGTCACCCCCGTCAGCGGCGAGGCGCAGGAGCTCGAGACGAAGTCCATCGTGATTGCCACAGGCTCCGAGGTCGCCCGGCTCAAGGGCATCGACATCGACGAGGAAGCGATCGTCTCCTCGACAGGCGCCTTGTCGCTCAAGAGCGTGCCGAAGAAGCTGCTCGTGATCGGCGCCGGCGTCATCGGCCTGGAGCTCGGCTCGGTCTGGCGACGCCTCGGCAGCGAGGTGGTCGTCGTCGAGTATCTCGATCGGATCCTGCCGGGCATGGACGAGGAGATCGCCAAGCAGTTCCAGCGCCTGCTGGCGCGGCAAGGCATCGCCTTCAAGCTCGGCTCCAAGGTCATGGGAGCCAAGCGCGGCGCCGACGGCATTACCGTGTCCATCAGTCCCTCACACGACGACGCCAAGACCGAGACCCTGAGCGCGGACGTGGTGCTCGTGGCCATCGGTCGCGTCCCCTGCACGGAGGGCCTCGGACTCGAGACCATCGGCGTCGAACGAGACGCCAGGGGCCGGATCACTGTCGACGACCATTTCAGGACGACCGTCGCCGGCATCCATGCCATCGGCGACGTCATTGCCGGCCCCATGCTCGCCCACAAGGCGGAGGACGAAGGCGTGGCGGTCGCGGAAATCCTGGCCGGTCAGGCCGGCCACGTGAACTATGATGTCATCCCGAGCGTGGTCTACACCCATCCCGAGGTGGCGGCCGTCGGCAAGACCGAAGATGAGTTGAAGGCTGCCGGTATCAACTACACCGTCGGCAAGTTCCCCTTCACGGCCAACGGCCGCGCCAAGGTCAACCGGACGACGGAAGGCTTCGTGAAGGTACTCGCGGATGCCGAGACCGACCGCGTGCTCGGCGTGCACATGATCGGACCGCATGTCGGGGAGCTGATCGCCGAAGCGGCCGTGCTCATGGAGTTCGGCGGCTCGGCAGAGGATCTGGCTCGGACGTGCCACGCCCACCCGACCTTGACGGAAGCCGTCAAGGAAGCCGCCCTGGCGGTCGCCAAGCGCGCCATCCACATGTAGCGCGCGGCCTCACCGGCAGGTCGACAGGATCCCGCGATCGAAATGGAAGTGATCGCGGTGGTATTTGTTGGCCTCAGGCCCCAGCGTGACGCGGAAATAGCGGCACGCGCGGATATGCAGTGCTCGCAGAAACTGGCTTTCCGGCCCCTTGGCGCTCCAGTGTCGGGTGAGGCTGAGGGTTCGGCCGTCGGCCAGCACGAAACCGGCGACGTCCAGTGCGTTGGCCGAGGCATGCTCGCTTTTCATGAACGAAAGCGGGCCGACGATGTTGCGGCAGGCATAGGTGCCGAGGCTGCGCACCGCGACCACGCGCGACTTGAGCAGCTCCTGCGCCAGCGGCTGCACGTCATGCACCATCCACAACGCCAGCGCGGCGGCCATCTCGCACGTCATGGTTGCCGAGAGCCTGGCCCCGCCTACTTCCGTGATCCGGACGGCGTTCTTCCAGCCGCAACCGATCTTGTAGCTGCGATCGGGGACGGAGGCGGCGACGATCTGCGGCTTCTTGAGTGTGCGCCGGCAGAGTTGCGGGTCTCGGCGGATCTCGGCAAGACGCCAGTCGAGCAGCCAGCTCGGCGCCTCCGCGAGATCGATCGGGGGCAGGGGGGAATAGCGACCGGGAATCCAACCCTCCCGGAACAGCACACCGATGCCGAGCACCAGGGCGAGCAGCAGCAGGAATCGTCCCAGTCTGAAACGCCGCCGCTTCATCGCCCAGCCTCGGTTGACAGCACCCCCAGGCCTTTTACCCCGAACACGTCATGGTGGGGCGAATTTTTGCTGCCGGAGCCGAGTTTACGGGCCGCATGGACCTCAGGAGGTGGTCGCAACTTCGAAAGCGCGCCTTGGCGCGCCCTCGAAGCCGGTTGAAACCCTAGTTTGCCAGCCGAAGGTTGGCGAGATTGGTGGCAATAGTGCGAAACGCCGCCCTTAGCTCTTCGCCGTTCTCGGCCAGGAAGAAGTGACCAATCGACGTCGCACAGGTGCGCAAGGCATTGATGGCACTGGCATCGCGGAGCTTGAAGCCGATCGTGTAGATGATCACCTGCTCGCCCTTGGCGTTGCGGCAGACCCCGTCGGCGCGACGGAAGGATTCGCTGACCTGCGCGGGGCCGCCGACGCCGGCGGAGTACGAGGTGTTGAACTCGCCGTCCGTCATCAGGATCAGCGCCTTGATCGTACGCTCGTCGCGATAGGCCACGGGCGTGCTCTCGCTCGGCCAGACTGAGGCCCAGTTCGGCGAGATCAGGTACCACGCCCACGCGGCGCCGAGATGGCCGCCCGTGAAGCCGCCCGTGCGGAAGGAGTCGATCGACGCCTTGAGCACGGTCTTGTCGTCGGTGATGGGCTGAATCTCTGCACGCGGGCAGGAATACTGGCCGTTGCCCCGGCTGTTGCCGTCGCCGCGGACGCCGAACAGGCCACCGTTCAGAGGCGACAGATCACCATCGAGATTACCGGTGCGGCGCTCGAGCACGCAACCGTCGACGCTGCGGTTGCCGGTCGCGATCCTGGCGTAGGGGCCGGCGTTGACCGTGGCGGCGTACGGCGCCAAGCCGATGCGGACCTTGCGCGACGACGTGCGCTGATCCGGGATCAGGATGTCCACGAGGTCGCGAGCAGCCCCCTTGAGGTCCTCGATCTTGCTGCCGGACATGGAGCCGGTCACATCGAGCGCAAGGCCCACCTCGATGTCGCGGATGTTGTAGGTCGCGGCAGCCGTCTTCGGGAACGACAATGTATTGAGGCCCGCCAGCCGGCCGAAGATCGTCGGGACATCCGCATCGGTGCCGACGGTGACGGTGCTGGTCCGGCGGTCGATCTGCACGGACAGAGTGCCGAGCGTGGCATAGCTCGACACATGGCCCTTCATGTTCTCTTCGAAATAGGCGCCGGCGAGCTGACGCACCTCGTCGTCCGAGAGGCCCTGCTCGCGCATGCCCTTGGCGGCGGCCAGTGCGGCGGCGTCGAGCGCGTTGGCGATCTTGTTGCCGACGTGCATGGCGCGTCCGGTGTCGATGGCGAGACCCACACCAAGGAAAATGATCATGAACGACAGGGCGAACATCGGGGCCGTAATGCCCTCATTGCTTCGCCGAAAGCGGTTTGCTGCGAGCTTGCAGATGCAGAACATGTCTCTCTCCGGGACGGTCACAAGGTCTCGTGCGTCCGGATGCAACTCGCGTGCTATGCAAAATGTCGCTCGCATGGCGGCTGGCCGCCATCGCTGGGAGCGGTAAGCAATTCGTTAAAGCAAAGCTCCATTTGGTCAGTGGCCGCCCCTTGCGGGTCCTCGGGGCGGCTCAGAAGTCGGAGATGATGCCACCCTTCTCCCAATCACCGTAGCGAACGGGATCGGGGCCGTTCCGCCCCCCAAGCTCTTTGGCCTGCTCGGCGTCGCGGGCGGAGGCTTCCGCGCGGCGCTGGTCCGCCTCCGCGAGCGCACGTTGCGCCGCTGGCGACAGTTGTGCGCGGCGGCGGCGCTCCTCACCATCACCGGCGTTTTCCGGCTGGTTCTGCGATCCGTCACTTGCCATGATCGTTCAGAACTCCTCATTTCTAGGCTGCGCGAGAAATCCCATATAGCATCCGTTGAGGCGCGGGTACCATGCTGGCGGACCTGCCGGGCACGCCTGCTCGTGGCCGGCCTGCCGTTGGTGCGCGGGAGACGATGATGCCGCTGAACTACGCAAAAACCGCAATGCTGCTTGCGCTATTGACGGCGGTCTTTGCCCTCCTGGGGTATGCGGCCGGCGGCAGGACCGGCATGCTGATCGCCTTCGCCGCCGCCGTGGCGATGAACATCTTCAGCTTCTGGAACTCCGACAAGATGGTGCTGAAGATGCACGGCGCCGAGGAGGTCGACGCGCAATCGGCACCCGACTACTACACCATGGTGCACGATCTTTCCGCCCGGGCCGGACTGCCGATGCCCAAAGTCTACGTCATGCACAGCGCCCAGCCCAACGCCTTCGCGACCGGCCGCAGCCCCGAGCATTCCGCGGTCTGCGCCTCCACCGGGCTGCTGGAGATGATGAGCCACGAGGAGGTCGCTGGCGTGATGGCGCACGAGCTCGCTCACATCAAGAACCGCGATACGCTGACGATGACGGTTGCCGCCACGATCGCCGGCGCTATCTCGATGCTGGCCCAGTATCTTCAATTCAGCTCGCTGTTCGGCGGCAATCGCGGCAACAACGGCGGCGGCATCGGTCTCATCGGCACCCTGGTCGCGGTGATCGTGGCACCGATGGCCGCCATGCTCGTGCAGATGGCGATCAGCCGATCGCGCGAATATCAGGCCGACCGCATGGGGGCGCTCATCTGCGGCAATCCCATGTGGCTCGCCTCGGCGCTGCAGCGCATCGAGGAGGTCGTGCGCGGAGGCGTCGTCAACGAACAGGCGGAGGCTGCCCCCGGTGCGGCGCATCTCTTCATCATCAATCCGTTGACCGGCCGAGGCATGGACAATCTGTTCTCGACCCACCCGAACACCGCGAACCGCATTGCGGCGCTGCAAGAGCTGGCAAGAGAGCTCGGAAGGTCCGGTCAGCCCGACGTCCGCAGTTCGGGTGGCCCGTGGGCCTGAAGTCTCGCGACGGCGATCCGTCATCACGGTTTCGCCTGACGTCCTGCCGTCACGATGGTCCGCTAGAGGTCTCGTCCCGGCGTTCGGGCATCAACCACGGAGGAAATGCACATGGCCGACGAGCTCGTGCTCTACACGCATCCGATGTCGCGAGGACGCATCGCGCGCTGGATGCTCGAGGAGATCGGAGAACCCTATCGGGCCGAGATCCTCGACTACGGCACGACGATGAAGGCGCCGGCCTATCTCGCCATCAATCCCATGGGCAAAGTCCCGGCGCTGAGGCATGGGGACACGATCGTGACCGAATGTGCCGCCATTTGCGCCTATCTGGCCGATGCGTTCCCGTCGGCCGCCCTGGCGCCCCCGCCAGATGACAGAGCGCGGGGCGCCTACTACCGCTGGCTGTTCTTCGCCGCCGGGCCGCTGGAAGCGGCAGTGACCAACAAGGCGCTCGGTTTCGAGGTGCCTGCGGATCGCCGGGGCATGGCCGGCTTTGGCAGCCTTGACGCCGTCGTCGAGACGCTCGACGCTCTGCTGTCGCAGCGGGAGTACGTGACGGGCGACCGCTTCTCGGCCGCCGATGTCTATCTGGGCTCGCATATCGGCTGGGGTATGCAGTTCGGCACGCTGCCGCGCCTTACCGCCTTCGAGGCCTACTGGCAGCGTCTGACGGACAGGCCCGCCGCCCGGCGTGCCAAGGACAGCGATGACGCCCTCGTGGCCGAGCACCCGATGCCGCCACGCGCGGGATGAAGCAGCGGATTGCCTGCCCCGGTCAGCTCCCGAGGTAGGCGCCACCGTTGACGTGGATGATCTGGCCGGTAACGAACGCCTGTGCGGGATGGGCGAGAAAAAGCGCGGCCGAGGCGATCTCGTCGACGCTTGCGTCGCGCGGCACCGGCGGCATGCTGGTGCGTACCGGCAGCGCCCCCGCCGAAGCCGGTCGCACCGTTTCCACGACCCCCGGCGAAATCATGTTGGCGGTGATGCCGCGGTCTCCGAACTCGGCCGCCAGCGCCCGCGTCAGACCGGTAAGACCGGCCTTGCCCGCCAGGTTGTTGGCGCGACGCTTCGAGCCGATGTGCCAGGCGACGCCGCCGAGCGTGATGATGCGGCCCCACCCCTTCGCGATCATGCCGGGCAAGGTCGCCTGGGCGCAGTGGAAGCAGCCGTCGAGGGAAATGTCGATGACGCGCCGCCAAGAGGCGTAGTCGAGGTCGAGAAAGTCGACCTGTCCCCGGCTGGACGCGTTGCACACGAGGATATCGACTCCGCCGAAGCTGTCCGTCGCCGCAGCGGCCATGGTGCGAACCGCATCCCGATCCGTCACGTCCGCGACCTGCACCAGCGACCGCCGGCCGAGCGCGGCGATCTCCGCGGCAACGCCTTCCGCCGCAGCCCGGTCCTGGAGCGTATTGACGACGATATCTGCACCCGCCGCCGCCAGCCGCAGGGCGATGGCGCGGCCGATGTTGCGCGAGGCGCCGGTGACGAGCGCCGTCCTGCCGGCAAGTGGGTGTTCGCTCATTGCCGTCTCCATGGCGATCGGGCCGTCACCGCGACGGCCGGGCGGATCTTAGAACATGCCGGGATGGACGCGATCGGGCGGCGCGTGACCGTCGAGGAACGTCTTGATGTTGATGATGACCTTCTGGCCCATGTCGATGCGCCCTTCGATCGTCGCCGAGCCCATGTGCGGCAAGGCAACGACCCGCTTCGAGGCCAGCAGACGCGGATTGATCGCCGGCTCGTGCTCGAAAACGTCGAGCCCGGCACCCGCGATCTCACCGGCATCGATCATGCGGGCGAGCGCGTTCTCGTCGATGACCTC
>JAGRKR010000139.1 GCA_020442225.1 Hyphomicrobiaceae bacterium
CACGTGCCAGCGTCAGCGTGGCGCCGTCATAGTGGCCCTGGGCCGCGAGTTCCGCGTCGAAGATCTGCACGTCCGTGTCGAGCACGACGGCTGCGCCATCCTCGGTGAAGGCGACCGTGCCACCCAGCGTGCCTGCCGGATCGAAGCCCGTGTCGAGCGTGCCGTCGACGTTGTAGCGCACGACTGCGAAATCATTGCTTGAGCCGATCCTGCCATCCCTGCGACGATGATCTTCCCGTCGGGTTGCAGCGCGACACTGTACCCCCCCGTCGTTCGAACTGCCAATCGGCGGCGAACGGTGCATCAGGCAAAGGACAATTCTGTCTTCTGACGGGTGCGTCAGGACACGTGTTCGGTTCGGGGCGGTCGCGAATTCACCTCTGCTGGAGGCCAACCGTCGCCGCGATGGCGGCAGGCCATCGCAGGGCGCAAGCCTTGTCGTCGGCGTCGAGACGCGCTGGTTCGGCTTGGCGGCGGCGGCCGTGGCGGGACCGAAGGCATCGACGGAGCACCGCGTCCCGTCCGGCGCTGGCGCATCGCGCCCGAGCAACGCCCGCAGCGGCAGGCCGGCGATACGCAACGCACGCGCCACCTTTGCACCCGCTGTCCCCAACGGCGCGCCGGGCTCCAGATCCTACTTGAGCGAGAAGGTGGTCGATGCCCAGAGACTGAGCCAATGCTCCTTCATGCCGGCCTTCGGGGGACGCATCACCACGGCATTGAGAAGGTAGGTATCGGCTCGCGCCAGACGGACGACGACGCGTCCCTCGCCGTTCGTCCGGAGCCGCAGGACATCGCGCGGAGCCTTGCCACGGAATACCTTCACCAGCGCCTCGCGCGCGGGCTTGCCGTCGTGCAGCAATCGCACCTCGACCTTCGCGTCGTCCCCGCTCACCAGTTCCACACGTTCCACGAGCAGCTCCACCGGCATGCCGAAGTGGCGATCGGCGAGCGGCGCGCCATCGACGCGGATCAAGGTCTTGGCGCAGCGGATGTAGTGCTCGGCGATGCCGGCGAGGGGCAGCTTCAGGGCGACATGCTGTGCCTCGATATGCTCGAGCCCCTCGTCGGCAAGATAGGAACGGAACTCCTTCCAGGTCTTGAAGGTGACGGAGTCGTTGCGGCTCTGATAGGCCACGACCGTCACACCGGCCGTCAGCGGCCCGATGCGCGCCGCCGGATCATCGCCGTCGACGCCCTTCACGGCACGCCGCCCGCGCGCGTCCCAGAGCTCGAACCTGTCGAACCACTCGCGCAGGTACGGATAGGAATTGCCCTTGAAGAATTGACCGTTCCGATGTGTGATGGTGAGCTTGCGCGATCTGGCGGGTTGGTAGTCCGACGGCTCGAGCCAGAATTCATGCGCAACACCGGGACCGGACATGAATCCTGCCCATGCTCCCGTGAAGCACGCCAGCAGTCCGAGCTTTGCCAGGAGTCGTGGAGTCCCAAGCGTGATCACCAGCCAGTACCTTTCCTATGGCAAGCCCTCGGATGACGCACGGCAGCGCCACGCGCCGATGCGTGCATGGTGGTCGATAGGGCGTGCTCATGGCAAGCGCCGCGCCCGTGACCGCGCCGTCCTTCTATGGCTCCTGCTGCTGGCGTGCGTGGCATGGCCGTTCGGCCTGCATGCCCACGAGATCCGTCCGGCCATCGTCACCGTCGTGCTGTCGCCGAACCAGCAGGTGAGAACGGAAATCACCGTCAACCTCGAGGCCATGCTGGCCAGGATCGGTCCGAAGCATGTCGATACCGATCAGTCGCCACAGGCCGCAACGTACAATGCTCTGCGGAAGCTCCCCGCGGACGCGTTGAGGAAGCGCTTCGCGGCTTTCGAGGCGGAGTGGCTGCAAGGCGTGGTGCTGCTGCTGGACGAGACACGTGCGGCGCTGAAGGTCCAAAGCGTGGACATCCCACCGCCGGGCGACCTCGGGCTCGCCAGGATCTCCAAGATCACCCTGACGGCACCCTTTCCGCGCGGCGCGGCCACGCTGCGCTGGTCCTATGCAGCTTCCTTCGGGGACAGCATTCTGCGCGTCTATTCCGACCCCCAGAAGCCACCGGCGACTGCGTGGCTCAAGGACGGAGCGCAGAGCAAGACCATCCCCCTGGGCGTGGCGGTCAATACAAAATGGCACCAGACAGCCCTCGAATACGTGGTGCTCGGGTTCACGCATATCGTGCCCAAGGGGCTCGATCACATCCTGTTCGTGCTGGGGCTCTATCTCCTGAGCACCAGTTGGCGCCCGCTGCTGATCCAGGTCACAGCCTTCACGCTCGCGCATTCCCTGACACTGGCGCTCGGCCTGTACGGCGTGGTGACGGTTCCGCCGAGCATCGTCGAGCCGCTGATCGCCGCCTCGATCGCCTACGTCGCCTTCGAGAATGTCGCGAGAGCTAATCTGAGCCCATGGCGGCCGTTCGTCGTCTTCGCCTTCGGCCTCCTGCACGGGCTTGGCTTCGCAGGCGTGCTGCAGGAGGTCGGCCTGCCCCGCTCCGAATTCGTTCTGGGCTTGATCAGCTTCAACGTCGGCGTCGAGCTCGGCCAGCTTGCCGTGATCACGATGGCATGGCTGTTGACGGGGCTGTGGTTCTCGCATCACCCGCGCTATCGCCAGCGCGTCGTCGTGCCGGCCTCGATCGTGATCGGCCTCGTCGGCGTCTATTGGACGGTGGAGCGGATTAGCCAGGCTGCCGGTGGATGACCGTCGGCCTGCGGAGCGGGTCGAGCGGCACGCGGACCATGCCGCCGGCCACCGCTGACGATGAGCCCGTCACGCAAGACGGCTCGCCGCACGCCCCCGACAGCGGAACTGCGCCCACGCGGCGCCTCGCCATTCACGTTTGCTCCCGCGCGCCATCGCCATCCGCAAATCGCGGCGTGATGTGCTGCGGGCAATTCCAATCGAACGCCGCGATCGTGATGAGCAGACCTCGCTCGATGCGCGCGCGATAGCCGGGATGCGTCAGCTTCGCCATGACGTCTCCCTCGTCGCCGCCGACCAGGCGCGCCCGGCCGAGGATCTTGAGGCGCTTGCGGTTCGGATAGTCCATGAGGAACAGCGACACGCGATCGTTGGCGGCGAGATTTCCCACGCTGACGTATTGCCGGTTCCCGGCGAAGTCGGCGAAGCCGATCGTGCTCTCGTCAAGCACGCGGAGGAACCCTTTCGGTCCGCCCCGGTGCTGCACATAGGGCCAGCCTGTCTCGCTCACCGTCGCCATGTAGAAGCTGTCGCGCTCGGCGATGAAGCTGGCCTCGCCTGCCCCCAGCCGGTCGTTGACATCGACGCCGCCACCCTCGCGCGCGGCGTACGCCCCGCGGCTTCCCTGCCTCTGCTGGACCGCCTTCACCGCGTCGGTGAAGGCGATATCCAGGAACCTGTGTCCCATGGGTGCTGCCTTTCCTCTCGCCTGTACGTGTGTGTGCGGGAAGCCCCGGCGAACAGGGCTTCCCGCACATCGGTTCAGCCGCCGTGCGCCCAGTCGGCCGCGAGCCACCGCAGCCGGCCGCCGTCGCGAGCGATGCGGCCGAGCCCCGGAAACGGCATGTGCGTGGCCGCGATCAAGGCCCCTTCGGCCGCCGCGCGCGGGAAGAAGCGCTCGCGCATCCGCCGCGCCGCCGCCGGATCCTGCTCGAAGATGAAGCCGACCCCGGCGTCGGCGGGATGCAGGACCGGATGGAAGAGCATGTCGGCGACCATGACGAGGCTTTGCCCGCCATCAGCGATGCGCACGCCGATATGGCCGGGCGTGTGCCCG
>JAGRKR010000140.1:0-12868 GCA_020442225.1 Hyphomicrobiaceae bacterium
TCCACTACATCAAGTTCCCCGACCCCGACACGATGCACGACATCGTCGAGGTGCATTATCCCGGCCTCAAGGGCCGGCTCGTCACCGAGGCGCTCAAGGTCTTCTATGACATGCGCGAGGTGCCGGGCCTCAAGAAGAAGCCCTCGACGTCCGAGTTGCTGGACTGGCTGAAGCTGCTCATGAACGAGGACGTGGCGCCCGAGACGCTGCGGGAATCCGATCCGCGCAAGCTCATTCCGCCGCTGCACGGCGCCTTGCTCAAGAACGAGCAGGACGTCCACCTCTTCGAGCGCCTGGCCTTCATGGCCCGCCGGAACAAGCAGTAGGGCGGCGGCACCCTCCTTCTCACCAAGACGTGAACGGCGGCGGGCTTCCCTGGCGGGCGCGGGCGGGCTCGAATGAGTGGCGCGCGCCCGTCCGCCGCGCCTTTGACCCAGGAGGCGATCGCCATGCCCTGCCCGCTCGACCGCCGTGACGTGCTCGCCGGCCTCGGCGCAGCCTTGACCGTTCCGCTCCTGCCGACCGGCGCCGTCGCGGCCGCGCCGCTGGCACCGCTCGCCGATGCAGACGCGCTGACGAGGCGCGTGCTGGCCTTCCGCGAGATGCTCGACCCGGCCCAGCGCCGCCGCGCCGCCTTCCCCTGGAATGGCGAGCAGTGGCGCTCCTGGAATTATTTCGGCATCGGCGGCTACACCAAGCCGGGCCTGAGGCTCGAGCAGATGAAGCCGGCCGAGAAGGACGCGGCCTGGGGCATGTTCGCCGAGGTGCTGTCACCGGAGGGCCTCGACAAGGCGCGCACCGTCATGGCGCTGCAGGACGTGCTCGTCGAGATGGGCAACGGCCGCGGCGCGCGCTCGTCGGAGCGGTTCTCCATCTCGATCTTCGGCGAACCGGGGCCGGCGGGGGCCTGGGGCCTGCGCCTCGAGGGGCATCACCTCTCGCTGTCGTTCGCAGTCGTGGGCGGCAAGCTCGTGTCCGTGACGCCGGCCGCCTTCGCGGCGCTGCCGAACCGCGTCTTGAGCGGCCGACGCAAGGGCCTTGTGGCGCTCAAGGGCGAGGAGACGCTCGCCCGCCGCCTGCAGCGCGATCTCGCACCGAAGCTCAAGGCCCGCGCCCAGGCCGGTGACGAGCATCTCTTCAACATCCTCTCCTATGCCGGCGAGGAGCGCGCCAACACCAGGAAGACCGGCGTGGTGGCCGCCGACATGACGGAAGGCCAGCGCGAGCTGCTCTGGCAGCTCGTCGAGACCTATGCCGTTGCACCCTACACCGGCGCCCTGGCGCAAGCGCAGCGACGGCGCCTGCGGGCCGGCGATCCGGCCGCCGTGCATTTCGCCTGGTACGGCCCCAATCGCAGCGAGCGCTCGTTCGGCTATCGCATCACGGCAGACGCCTTCGTCATCGAGCTCGGGTGCGTCGACGGCAAGGCTCAACACCTGCACCCGGTCTTCCACGACCTCGGCAACACCCTGGGCCGGCCGGCCTGAGCCTGCCGCGCCGCCACCGGCCTGGACCCCGGCACCTCACCGCCGTACGCTTGCTGCCGAAACTGCTGCAAGCCGCGGCGAGGGGATCGCGTGCCGACGCTCTGCCGGGACTGTTGCGAGACGAGTACGGACGACGGCGCGCGTTGCCCCGTCTGCGGCTCGGCGCGCCTCGTGACGCACGACGAGATCGAGCAACTGGCCATCGCCCACCTCGATTGCGATGCGTTCTACGCCGCCGTCGAGAAGCGTGACCGGCCGGACCTCGTGCCGAAGCCCGTCATCGTCGGGCATGCCGGTGGCCGCGGTGTCGTGACGACGGCCTGCTACGTCGCCCGGCGCTTCGGAGCGCGCTCCGCCATGCCGATGTTCAAGGCGCTCGAGCTCTGCCCGCAGGCCGTCGTGGTGCCGCCGGACATGGCCAAGTACCGCGAGGCGAGCCGCCAGGTGCGGGCCATCCTGGAGACGGCGACGGACCGCATCGAGCCCGTCTCGCTCGACGAGGCCTATCTCGACCTGACCCACGAGCACCTGCTCGGCGATCTCGCCGCAGCGCCGACCCTCGCGTGGCTCGCCCTGCGGGTCGAGCGCGAAGTGGGCATCACCGTCTCGATCGGACTGTCCTACAACAAGTTCCTCGCCAAGCTCGCCTCGGACGCGCGCAAGCCCAGGGGCTACTCCGTGATCGGCCGCACCGAGGCACGGTCTGTGCTGGCGCCGCTTGCCGTCGCCAGGATCAACGGCGTCGGCGCGGTCATGGCCGAGCGGCTCGCGCGCGCCGGCATCCTGACCATCGGCGATGTGCAGAGTCTGGGCGAGCAGGAGGTCGTGCAGCGGATCGGCCGCTTCGGGCACCGCCTGGCGCTGCTGGCCGCCGGCGAGGACGATCGCCGGGTGAACCCGCATCGACCGACCAAGAGCATCTCGGCCGAGACGACGTTCCGCCAGGACACCGGCTCGGCACGCCTGCTGATCGAGGCGGCAACCGGCCTCGCGGAGCGCGTCGCCGCGCAACTCGTGCGCAAGCGGCTCGCCGGCGGGGCCGTCGTCCTGAAGCTCAAGACTTCCGATTTCCGGGTGCTGTCGCGTCACAAGCGGCTGCTGCATCCCACCCAGCAGGCAGGCGTGCTCATCGAGGCCGCGCAGGCGCTCATCGAAAAGGAGGCGCAGGGAGCCACCTACCGCCTGATCGGAATTGGCGTCGACCAGCTGGCGCCGGCCGAGGCGGCCGATCCGCCCGACCTCTTCGCGGCCGTCACGCCACAAGCGAAAAGCTGACCGGGATCCCCTCGCGCCTACTCGGCCGCGAGCTTCCTGGCGCGCGCGAGACCGGCCTGCTTGCGCCCCTGCGTGCGCACGCCCGCCGTGTTGCCCATGTTGCGCGAGACCTTCGCGCGCGGGATGGCGCGGCGCGCCTTCTTCTTCTGCGTCTCGATGTTGCGCAGCGAACGCTTCGTCATGATCGTCTCCCTCCGGCAGCCGCCTGGCGGCGCCGACGTTCCGGTTCATCGGGGTGTCTGTCGGCGTTCCGTCTAGTCCAACCGCGCCTCGAGAGCAAGCCGATTACCAGTTCGTGGGCCAACTCACCCGGCCCCTGCGGCAACCGTAACGCGCATGGGCATGCCGCCCTTGGGCCGCAAAGTGACGCGGCTGACCGGCATCGGCAGATGCCCGGCGGCAACCTCGAAGTGGGTTTCCCGGACGAGTGTCGCCAGCATCGCCGTCGCCTCGATGAGCGCGAACGCCGAGCCGATGCAGATGCGGGGGCCGGCGCCGAACGGCATGAACTGATAGCGCGAATACGTCGCCTCGCGCTCGGGCGCGAAGCGCGTGGGGTCGAAGCGGTCCGGGTCGGTCCACAGCCGGCGGTGCCTGTGGATGGCGTAGATCGGCATGACGATGAGCGTGCCGGCGGCGATGGTCACGTCGGCAAGGCGCGTGTCCTCGGCCGCCACCCGTGTCAGCACCGGCGCCGGCGGATAGAGCCGCATGGACTCCTTGATCACCTGACCGACCACCACCAGCCGCTCGATGTGCGCCTCGCTCACCGGCCCATCGCCGGCGACGGCCCGCACCTCCTCACGGATGCGCGCCGCCCACTCCGGCGAGCGGGCCAGCAGGTAGAGCGTCCAGGTCAGGGCCTTGGCGGTCGTCTCGTGGCCGGCCGTGAAGAAGGTCAGCAGATTGTCGACGAGTTGTGTCTCCGACATGGGCTCGCCGGTCTCGGGATGGCGTGCCGTCATGAGGCGCGCGAAGAGATCGTCCGCCGCCTCGGGAGCGGCACGGCGCGCGCGGATCTGCTCGGCCACGGCCGCGCGCAAGTCGCGCTCGGCGCGATGCATGCGCGATTTTCCCGGAAACGGCAGCCAGGTCGGCAGGCTCAGCAGCGCATAGGCGATCGACCAGGAGATGGACCCGAGATAGTCGTTGGCCTTCTCCTCGATGATCCGGCCGACGGCGCTTTCCCCGCCCGTCAGCAGCGTATTGGCGATGACCTCGAAGGTGGCGCGCGTCATGTCCTTGTCGATGTGGCGACGGGCGCCCGGTCCCTGGCTGCGCCATTCCTCGACCAGATGCTGCGCCGCCCCGACCATCGTCGGCACGTAGCGCAGGATCTCGCCATGGCGGAACAGCGGCGCGGCGAGCTGGCGCTGCCAGCGCCATTCCGCGCCCTCGGAGGTGAGGATGCCCTTGCCGAGCATCGGCCCGAGCACGCGCTGCTCGAGCTCGGTCTTCGGGAAGGTCTCGCGGCGGTCCAGCAGCACGTCCTTGACGAGATCCGGCGCCGTGATCCAGCAGATCCGACTGCGGCGGGCCTTATAGCTGAAGAGCGGCTCGTGATAGACCGGCTCCGGCACGGCCAGCAGCGGATTGGAGATGAAGCGCACCACGAACTTGGGCAGGCTCAGCGGCTTCGGCGGCGGCGTCACACGCGGTGGATAGAGCGGTTGTTCGGCCAGACTCGCGCGCGCCGCCATGGATCACCTTTTCCTGAGCCCCCCGCTCTCCCCGTCTACATGGGGCCTCGGCGTGGCGGATGTAAGATCGCCCCCACGCCAGGGCCGGCCGCTCAATCGAGCAGCACGCGAGCGCCATAATGCGCCGGACCGAGGAACGCCGCAGCCCAGAGCAGCGAGGACAGGGCGCTGGCCAGGACGAACTTGAAGTGGGACATGCCCGCGGCTCCCGCCACCAGCGGAAGGAACGGGCGCATGGGACCGAGAAACTTGCCGAGCACGATGCCGACCATGCCCCAGCGTGCAAAGAACGCCTCGGCCCGCGGCAGGGCGTCGGCGTAGCGCGAGAGGGGCCAGATCCGCGCGATGTCCTGCTTCAGCCAGCGGCCGAGGATGTAGCAGAGGATATCGCCGAGCGAGGCGCCGAGGGCGGCCGCGAGGCAGAGCGGCCAGAAGGCGGCGCCATTGGCGCCCATCAGGCCGCCAATGGCCAGGAAGATGCCGCTCGACGGCACGAGCCACGACAGGAAGGGAATGGATTCCGCGAAGCCCAGGGCGAACACCATCGGCTCCGCGAGATGGCGATGATCGCGGACGAAGTCGCTGGCCGCGCGGACCACATCTTCGATGGCCATGCTCTAGCGCCGCCCCGCGCCTGTCGCCGTCGACGGTGCCGTCACCATGGCATGAACTTCGCGAGATAGCCGCCCGGCGCCAGCAGCACGCCGGCCCACAGGAACGCCGACGCGAAATTGGCGATCTGGAACATCACCCACTGCATCTCGCAGATGCCGGCGACGAGCGGTACGGAAGCGCGCAGCGGGCCAGTGAAGCGCGCGATGACGATGGCCAGCCAGCCGTAACGGCGAAACATCAATCGCCCCAGCGGAATGAGGCGTGGATAGATCGACAGCGGCCAAACCTTGGCGATCTGATAGCGGTAGGTCTTGCCGAGCCAGTAGGAGACCCAGTCCCCGAAGGCGGCGCCCAGGCTGGCGGCGATCCAGATCGTCCAGAAGTCGAGCCCACTCGCTCCGATCAGCGTGCCGATGCCGACCAGCATGACCCAGAACGGCAGGATCAGCGAGACGAAGGCAATCGATTCACCGAAGGCCAGGACGAAGACGATCGGGGCCGCGTACACTTGGTTCGCGCGCACAAACTCGACGATGGCCTTGCCCCATTCCTCGAAACCCATCGGTGTGCCCCCTGGTGTCGGTACGGCCCATATGCGCTGACCCGAAGAACCTTGGCAAGGCCGGCGCGATTTCGCCCCTGCGCCCGCCCGTGCCATGCGAGATCTAGGCACCAGGATGGGAATCGCTTCTCGTTGGCTGCGCGGCGTCTCCTGGACGTACGTGAGCCACAGTCTGGAGCCGGCATGTCGCAGCCCGATCGTTCCGCCGCCGAGGCCATGGACCGGATGTACCGCCACCAGCGGCACATCTACGACCTGACGCGGCGCCTCTTCCTGTTCGGCCGTGACAGGGTTCTCGCCCGCCTGCAACCGCCGTCCGGCGGCAGCGTCCTCGAGATCGGCTGCGGCACGGCGCGCAACCTCGTGAGGGCCGCCCGGCTCTATCCGCGCGCCACCTTCTACGGCATCGACGTGTCCAGGGAGATGCTGGCCACCGCGCGGGCCAGCGTCGAGCGCGCCGGGCTGGCCGATCGCATACGCCTCGCCGAGGCCGATGCCGCCAGCTTCGAGCCCGGCCCGTCACTCGGGCGCGACGGCTTCGATCGTGTGCTCCTGTCGTTCGCGCTGTCGATGATGCCGCCCTGGCGGGCGGCGCTGGCGCATGCAGTGGCATGCGTGGCGCCGGGCGGGGAGCTTCACATCGTCGATTTCGGCCAACTCGAGGGCTTTCCGCCCAGCGCACGGCGCCTGCTGTTCGCCTGGCTCGGGCGCTTCGGCGTCGTACCTGAGCCCCAGCTCGCGGCCGAATTGCAGCGCCTCGCCGACGCCGGGCGCCTGAGCCTCGAGTACGAGCAGCTCTACCGTGGCTACGTGCACGCCGCCACGCTCCGCCGCTGAGCCCGGCCGGCCGGCTCAGCCGGTGGCTTCGCACCAGAACTGGTACATGCCGTCGAACAGGGAGGTGTGCGTCTCCTCCATGTGCCGCCAGTTGGCGAAGCTGCCGGGCCAGGCATCGTCCTTGTAGTGCATGCGGAAGTGCTCAAAGACGTGCGGCGTCAGCGTGAAGCCGCGGAAGGCGAGCCCGTTCTCGGCGAGGAACCGCTCGATGTCGTCGAGCGTCATGTGCACCTCGTGCTCGTGCAGCACGAGATCGCGAAAATCGCTGAGCGCGTAGAAATCACGCGAGCGCATCAGCTCGACGCCGGGCTCGCCCTCGCCGCGTGCCATCAGTGCCGCGCGGTAGTCGCGGGCCAGCGCATCCGACGCCCCCGCGCCGGGGTATCCGGGCTCCTCGCGGAGCGCCTTGATGTTGCGCCGCGAGGTGGCGCTGTAGAGCCCCACCAGCATGATGCCACCGGGCTTCAGCACGCTCCTCAGCGCCCGCCAGCCCGCGAACGGGTCCGCCATGTGATGGAGAACGCCGATCGCCTCGACCACCTCGAAGCGACGGCCGGTCTCTGGGAGCGCCAGGATGTCGGCCTCGGCCAGCTCGAGCCCGCTCAAGGCGAGCTCGTTGGCCTTGCGCCGGGCATAGGCGAGGCTCGGGCGGGAGATGTCGACGCCGAGCACGCGCGACATGCCACCGTAGGCGAGCTGCGCGAGCGCCGCCTGATGACCGGTGCCCGTGCCGGCGATGAGCACGTCGAACGGCTGGTCCATGAAGGACAGGCGCTCCTCGGCGAAGTAGCGCGCGAGCGCCCGTCGCAGCGAGCCCGCCTGCGGCCGCTGCACGCTGGCCCAGCGCGGATAGGGATGCGCTTGGTACTGGCCCGCGACGCGCACGCTCGTCGGATCGGTGACGGGCGTCAGACGTGGCAGGGCCGCCTCAAGGGCCTTCTCCTCGGCGGCAACGCGCAGGCGCGACGTGACCGTCGCGGCGAGCGCCTTGGGCCGGACCCCGGCCGCTGCGTCGGCGTCCAGGCCGCCGATGTCGAGCTGATCGAGCCGGCGATACAGCAAACCCTTGAGCAACTGGAAGGCCGCATCGACATTGCCCGCCGACAGGGCGGCCGCATCGAGCCGGAGGCTCGCCAGGGCACCGCGCTCGGCCTCGCTTTCGGCCCAGACATGCTCGTTGAGCGCGGTCTGCGCCTCTAGCACGCTGAGGAACGCGAACAGCGCCCGGTCCTGCAGCCGCTCATCCGGCAAGTAGAGCAATACGAGGCGCCGCACCGCGGTGAGCAGGCGCTCCACGTCCGGGTCGGCGACGACGCCCTGCTCGAGCGCGGCAAGGAAGAGATCGTTACGCAGGAGATCACCGGTCCGCTTGCCCGCCAGATCGCGCGCCGCCCCGTCCGCGTCGCCGCTCCTCACGCGCTCTAGCAGCGGGGCGAGCTGGGGCCGCCCCGCCAGATGGCGCAGCGCCAGGTCGACGAGAGGCTGGCGGTCGAGCTCGTCGAAAGCGAGGGCCGCCTTGATGCCGAACGGCTCCAGCGCCTCGGGCTGGTCGAGCACATAGCGGCGGGCGATGAGCGCGAGCCGTCGGGCCGCCTCGATCATCTGCGGCTTGAGCCGCAACGCCTCGCAGAGCTCCCGCGCCGCCGCGTCGATCTCGCCGAGGCCTTCCTCGACCATGGCGAGGTTGAAGCGCAATCCAGGATGGCGCTTGTCAGCCTGGACGGCCTCGGAAAACGCGAGCTTTGCCGTACGGAAGTCGCCGGCCTGCAACGCCGTGATGCCGAGACGGGCCTTTTCCTGGACGGACGTGGACGTGCGAGGCTTGGCGGCCATGATGTTCCTGCGCTCTTGTTCAGACATTGGACGAAGGCGCGACTCTTGAGGAAAGCCGTGGCCCGGTCAATGGGGAGCGCGGATAAGGCGTGCCGGCGGGCTCAGCGCCGCGCGCCGCGGCAACGTCTGCGGATCTCGCCGGCGAGTTCACGCGCCACCTCAGCTCCGAGCATCGAGGCCCGTGAGATCTGCGCCGGCGTCAGCCCGCCGCCCGAGCGCCGCAGGCCCGTGGCGGCCTGCTCGGCCTCGCGCTTGCCATGGTGCAGGTCGGCGCAGCTCAGCTCCCGCCGTTTGCCCCGATACGCGAACAGGCGTACACCCGAGGCATGCGCGGCGGGCGTTGCCGGTTCGCGCACCCATTTGTTCGACTTGTCGGCCATCAAAGAGCGCAGCGCCGCCCCGCGCTGGCGGACGCAAACATCGGAATCATCGACACAATCGAGCCCCGCCCGTGGGGAGGGATCGGGGCCGAGCGAGCCGATGGCGCAGCCGCCGAGCAGCGTCGCCGCGACGAGGGCTGAGACCAGAAGGGCGAGGCGGCGGACGACAAGCATGACGATCCCTCTTGAGCACGGCAGCGGATGTCCATAGAAATCGGCCGTGGCAAGGTGAAGGCAGGCAGCCCCGTCGGCCGGATCAAGTCCTTCCCCAGCCGAATCGCACACGGGCCGAGTTCAGCCTACTGTCGATAGCACTACCACACCACCAGCATAGGGCCCCGGCCCGGCCTGTCCAACGCAAACAGCGTGTTACATCAACGGCTCGGCGGCCAAGGTAGCGGCATCGACACACACCGAGCACAACCAGCCGCCAAGTCACAATCCGCCGGCCGCGCCGGCCAACAGGGAGAAACGTCGATGGTCAAAGCAATTCGCGTCCACGAGTACGGCGGACCCGAGGTTCTGAAATGGGACGACGTCGATGTCGCCGCCCCCGGCGACGGCCAGGTCCGTCTGAAGCAGACCGCCGTCGGGCTCAACTACATCGACGTCTACTGCCGGACAGGCCTCTATCCGCAGCCGTCGTTTCCGTTCGTCCCGGGCATGGAAGGCGCGGGCGTCGTCACGGACGTCGGCCCCAACGTCAGCGACCTCCAGGTCGGCGATCGCGTCGCCTACGCGATGCCGATCGGCTCCTACGCCGAGGAGCGCGTCATTCCGGCCGGTCGCGTCGTGAAGATCCCCGACGGCATCGAGGACAAGACCGCCGCGGGCATGATGCTGCAGGGCATGACCGTGCGCTATCTGCTGCGCAAGACCTACAGGATCGGCCAGGGCACGACGGTTCTCTTCCACGCCGCGGCCGGCGGCGTCGGCCTCATCGCCTGCCAGTGGGCCAAGCACCTCGGCGCAACCCTGATCGGCACCGCCGGCTCCGACGAGAAGTGCGCCCTGGCCAAGGCCGCCGGCGCCACGCACGTCATCAACTACCGCACGGAGAAGTTCGTCGATCGCGTCAAGGAGATCACGGGCGGGCGCGGTTGCGACGTCGTCTACGACTCCATCGGCAAGGACACGTTCCCGGCCTCCCTCGACTGCCTGAAGCCGCTCGGCCTCTTCGTCACGTTCGGCAATGCCTCGGGCCCCATCGAGAACCTGAACGTCGGCATTCTCGCGCAGAAGGGCTCGCTCTACCTGACGCGTCCGACGCTCGCCACCTACACGGCCTCGCGCGCGGACCTTCTGGAGACGGCCGGCGACCTCTTCGATGTGGTCAAGTCGGGTGCGGTCAAGATCAACGTCAACCACACCTATCCCCTGAGCGCCGCCGCCGACGCGCATCGCGATCTCGAGGCGCGCAAGACCACCGGCAGCGTCGTGCTGATGCCGTCCTGATCAGCGCGCGCCGGCCGTCCCGGCCAGCGTCTCGTCGAGCGTCAGGGCGAGCTTGTCGGTCAACTCGGCAAGCTCGCCATCGCTGATGATGAAGGGCGGCGCCAGCAACACGTGATCGCCGCCCGCTTCTCCCGCCGTGCCGCCCATCGGATAGCAGATCAGGCCGTTCTCCATGGCGCGCGCCTTGAACCGCTCGGCGAGCCTCTGCGCACGGGCGAAGGGCGTCTTGCTGTCGCGATCCTGGACCAGCTCCACCCCGACGAACAGCCCGCGCCCGCGGATATCGCCCACATGGGCGTGCTGGCCGAGGCGCGCCACCAGCATCCGCCGCAGCGCCTCACCCTGCCCGCGCACGCGCGCGAGCAACCCCTCCTCCTCCACCACCTGCTGCACGGCGAGTGCCGCGGCGCAAGCCACGGGATGGGCGAGATAGGTGTGGCTCCAGTTGAGCACGCCCGAACCCGCCACGAGCGCCTCGGCATGCGCGTCGCGCACCAACACGCCACCGATCGGCTGGTAGCCGCCGCCGAGCCCCTTGGCGATGGCGATGAGATCGGGCGAGACGCCGTCCTCTGCGATGGCGAAGAGATGCCCGGTGCGCCCCATGCCGGCCATCACCTCGTCGACGATGAGCAACACGCCATAGGCATCGCAGATGCGCCGGATCTCGCGGAAATAGCCGGGCGCCGGCGGCACGGCGCCGAGCGTGGCGCCGCTCACCGTCTCGGCCACGAACGCTGCGACCTTGCCCGGACCCACCCGCAGGATCTCCGCCTCGAGCTCTTGTGCCGCTCTCAGCCCGTACTCCTCCTCGCTCTCGTCGTCGCGCCGCTCGCGGTAGGCGTAGCACGGCGCGATATGGCTCATCGCCATGCCGCCGCCGAAGATGGCCTCGAAGGGCGCGCGCGACGACGGCCGCCCGCCGAGCGCCAGCGTGCCGAGCGTGCCGCCGTGATAGGACTGGCGGCGGGCGATGAAATGACAGCGCTCGCGTTCGCCGCGCTCGAGATGGATCTGCCGCGCGAGCTTCATCGCCCCTTCGACGGCCTCCGAGCCGCCGGAGACGAAGGCCGCACGACCAAACCCCGCGGGCGCGCGGGCGACCAGCCACTCCGCCAGCGCTTCGGCAGGACGCGACGTGAAGAATGCCGTGTGGGCATAGGCTACGTCGTCGAGCTGCGCCTTGATGGCAGCGACCACCTTGGGATGGCCGTGGCCGAGACAGGAGACGGCGGCGCCGCCGGAGGCGTCGAGGTAGCGCTTGCCGGCGGTGTCGTAGAGATAGACTCCCTCGCCGCGTGCCACCGTCGGATAGGGCGTCGTCAACTGGCGGTGCAGGAGGCGGCTCATCACGTGCGCCCTCCCTCGGTCGCCGCGAACGCCACCGCTCGCAAAAGCTCGAGCGCGGCCACGACCGTCAGGCGGCGGACCTCGCTGCGGCCGGCATCACCGAAGCGTCGCTCCTCGTGGCGGACGGAGCCACCCCGGCGCAGGGCGGCGAGATGCACCAGACCGAGGGGCTTGCCCGGTCCGCCGCCACCCGGCCCGGCGATGCCGGTCACCGCGACGACCGCATCCGCACGCGAGGCCGCGAGCGCGCCCGCGGCCATCGCCTCGGCGGTGGCGCGACTGACCGCGCCTTCCGTCCGCAGGATCGTGCGGGGCACGCCCAGGATCTCCGCCTTGGCGTCGTTGGAGTAGGTGACGAAGCCGCGCTCGAAGACGTCGGACGAGCCGGCGATCTCGGTGAGCAATCCGGCAATGAGCCCGCCCGTGCACGACTCCGCCGTGGCGAACCGCAATCCCGCCGCGCGCGCATCGTCGAGCAGTCGCACCGCTTCGGCCCTCAACTCCTCGTCGAACATGTGCCACTCCCGGACGTGGTGAGAGGCCCATAGTGCGCGCGCCGCCGGCGCTCCGCAATGGGCAAGCCGATCAGCGCCGCTCGCTCCACCAGGTATCGAAATCGTAGCCGTAGAGCGTCGATCCCGCGGGGGCCGCGAGATGGCTCCAGTGCGCCACCATCTGCTTCGGCAGATGATAAAGGGGCACGACGTAGTCCCCCGAGAGCAGCAGACGGTCGAAGGCGCGCACGGCCGAGACGAAGGCGGGACGGTCGCGCGCGGCCAGCAGCGCCTCGATCATGGCATCCACGCCTTTGCTGCGCACGCCGGCGTAATTGAGCGCACCCGGCGTATCGGCGACCTGACTGCTCCAGCGTCCGATCTGCTCGTTGCCGGGAGACAGCGAAGCGCCCCACGTCCACTGCACCATGTCGAAGTCGAAGGCCTTCAGCCGCGACCAGTACTGCGCGGAGTCGACCTGGCGGATCCGCACCTCGATGCCGACGCGGCGCAGCGCCACGGCGAAACTCGCGAAAAGCCGCTCCTTGCTCCGGGTATCCGCGAGCATCTCGATCGAGAGCGGCTGCCGCGTCCCGCCATGCACCAGCCGCGTGCCGTCCAGCCGATAGCCGGCAGCGACCAAGAGGTCGAAGGCCGCCTTGACGTTGCGACGGTCGCGGCCGGAGCCATCCGACACGGGAAAGCGATGCACACCGGCGAGGATCTCGGGTTTGACCTCGGCGAGATAGGGCGCGAGCAGCCGCCGCTCCTCGGCATCGGCGGGCCGGCCGTGCGAGGACAGCTCCGAGCGATCGAAATAGCTCCGCGTCCGCGCGTAGGCGCCGTGAAAGAGGCTTCTGTTGATCCACTCGAAGTCGAA